>JAKLQB010000595.1 GCA_022013615.1 Desulfobacterales bacterium
CCCGGTCGGGTATAAAACCCGACCCTACAATGCTTTTGTGCTATGCTCCCGACTTGGTTTTCACACTAATCCGCGATGAGCCTCTGCTTGAAAGGTAGCTTTTGTTGTGAAGGGAGTAGTAAATCGGAGAAATGGTGCTGGCTTGATACTTTTTCCTAAAAAGCAAGGGTTCTTACTATTTGAGACCTATACCCAGCCTGTAGGCCCAGTTCAGGGCAAGTAAGACAGAAAAAATAGCAATACCCCAGCGAGCCCTACCGGCCCTTAGCCACAGGAATCGGTTACGTGAAATTTTAACACCGAGCAGCAGGCCAGCAGCGTTCCACGCGAACACGAGCACAACCGCGACATACACCAGGCAGGCGATAGGGGAGTTGTACAGAGCGGAGGCCCAGTCCCCATGAGACATGGCCCAGAACGATCGGGTAAAACCGCAGAATGGACATGGATAGCCTGTCAGTTGAAGAAATGTGCAGGGTCTTAAAGGTAAGAGATTACCTGGAATCCACCTCGACACAAACAAAACGATCCCTGTCAATAGGGCAAGGGGAAAATGTGCCCCCACCACGTCCCAGTAGGAACGAGGGCGGGTCAAGGACAAGAACGGCGAATGGTGGGCTCCGATTCGCCGTTCTCCGGCAGAATCCATTGGAAAGAGTTACTCCGGTTCTTCAATGTTAGTGGTTGTGTCTGCATCTGTATCAATGTCAGGCGTTTCAACGGTAGTGGCAGGTTTCTCGATCTCACTGAACACATCGCGGTAGGCCACGGTCAGGATACAAACCTGGATAGGGGCAGTGAGAGCCATACCGATTCCGCATGCAATGGCTCCGATACTTCCGATAATACTCGCGACAACTGAAAGGCCTAAAAAAGGCCAAAAATTGGTTTTAACAATGTTGAAGCTCTCCATTGAGGCGGGCCAGAATTCCATACGTTTGTCTACGATGAGGAAGAGACCGAACATAAGGAAAGCTTGAACGACATAAACAACACATAGGGAGGCCAGTTGTCCAACACAGGGGATGAGAGCAAGGATAAGGGATACGACGAGAACGGCAGCTCCCCAGACTACTACAAAGATCAAGGAGTTCAGGAAGTAATCAAACCCTTTAAATACGTTTCCAACTTCGGGTTTTGGCTCCGTCTTATCGAAAAGGCGCAAGGTAATCAGAATGATACCCGCCAACATGGGTCCGGCCAGTATCCCTATTGTCACAGCACTGATTACCAGGGCAATGAGCGAGGCCAGCACAAGAACGCCGAGATTTTCTTTATACAGGTTGAATCCCTTTTCAAACCACTCACCAAATTTGACTTCAGCTTTATCCATTTTTACCCCTCCTTAATTTTCTGGTTGATGAAAGAGCATATATGTTCCCCCTGGAACAGTCAACCCTTGTCTAAAGCCTCCCTGATTTTTACGGACATCTGTTTTATATTAAAGGGTTTCTGGATAAATACATTGCAGCCGTTAACCAACAGATCCTTAGTCTGGTCATTGATACTATATCCGCTCGAGAGAAGGACCTTGACGTCAGGGTTTATCCCATGCATATGATCATAAGTCTCTTGGCCACCCATGTCCGGCATAATCATATCCAATATAACCATGTCAATCTTATCCTGGTTCTGTTTATAGATTTCTACGGCTTCTTTGCCGCTTTTAGCCACGAAAAAATTGTAACCCAGGGTGCTCAGCATATCCTTGCCAACATCAATTATCATATCCTCGTCATCAACCAGAAGAATTGTTTCCTCGCCTTTCAAGAACTTTTCAGCCACCTGAATTTCTTTTATGAGTTCTTTTTGAGATCTCGGTAAGTAAATGTTAAAAGTGGCTCCATCACCCTTGTTACTGTCAACCTTAATGATACCGCCATGATTTTTGATGATGCCGTAAGCAGACGCGAGTCCCAGGCCGGTCCCTCTTCCCATTTTCTTGGTGGTAAAGAAAGGGTCGAAGATGCGTTGCTTAGTTGCATTGTCCATACCCACTCCTGTATCTCTGACAGATATTTTCACGTAATTGCCGGTTTCGATACCATAAGGCTTCACAAATACCTGATCAAGCATAACGTTTTCTGTTTCAAGATACAGGTCGCCGCCATTAGGCATGGCCTGCCAGGCATTGACATAGAGATTTAACAGGACCTGCTCAATCTGTCCTTGATCTGCTTCTACGATCCAGATGTCCTCCTGAAATTTTGAGTGTACACTAATCTCTTTTTTCGTGCGACCGAACATCTCAGAACTTTTTTCTATTAGCTCGTTTAGACTGACCGGCTTGACCTCATATTTTCCGCCTCTTGAAAACCCTAACAACTGTTTCGTAAGGCCCGCCGCATTTTGAATATATTGTTCAATGTGTCTCAGTTTTTCATAATGCGGATGGCCTGGATCAACATCCAAAAGCATTAATGAAGCGTTTCCCTGGATACCCATGAGCAGGTTATTAAAATCATGAGCAATGCCACCGGCCAGCGTACCAATAGCCTCCATTTTTTGCGCATGCTGGAGTTGGCCTTCAAGTTTTTCTTTTTCCTTCTCTGCCTGTTTACGTTTGGTAATGTCGTTTCCAATACCGAGAATACCCACAATTTGACCATTTTCATCTAATCTTGGTGTTAATGTTGAATGAATCCAGAGTTCGCGCCCGTCTTTCGCAACTTCTCTTATCTCAAAGGTTAATTCTTTATTATCTGAAAATACTGATGATTTAATTTTTTGTATACCTTCCTTTGTTTCATCATCCGGATAGAGTATGTCTATTTTTTGTCGACCAATTATTTCTTCAGCCTTGTATCCAAAGATGTTTTCAGCACCTTTGTTCCAGAATAACACGTTGGAATCAAGATCGGTCGAGATGATGGAAATGGAAGAAGAGCTGTCCAGTATGTTTTTCAGGAATTTGTTTGTTTCCTGGAGCGCCTCCTCCGCGCGCTTGCGCTCCGATATCTCCTGCTGCAGAAGCGCATTGGCCTCTGACAGTTCGGCTGTTCGCTCTCCCACACGCTCTTCAAGCTCGTCGTGAGCTGTCTGTAATGCCTCCTCGGTCCGCTTGCTTTTGGAATAGAGCAACGCGTTTTCGAGGGCCACTGCCGCCGGAAAACTCAATCCGGTAAGTAAAAAGAGATCATCTTTCCGGAAGCCGTCGGGCGCCCTAACAGAGTGTACGTAAATAACACCCCGGGTTTGCAACTTACTTATCAAGGGGACACACATTATGGATTTGATTTTAAGGTTTACGATGCTATCGGATAGATTTTCCTCATCTTCTTGACTCGTATCTGACATCATTACTGCTTTGCCATCGCGTATGACTCGATCCACTATAGTCCGACTGTAGCTGTTTTTATTATTCCTCCTTTTGTCTCGTGATCTGGTTATTATTTCTTTGAGTTTCCCAGTGGTGTCATCAATTAGTATAATCGCTCCGCCGTCTATTCTTCTAAAACGGTCGAAGAGAGAATCCATAATTTTTTGGGCTATTTCATTGATATCCAATGACTGCATCAGTGCGGAAGATACCTCATAGATCAGTTCCAGTTCCCTTTGATTCGTAATACGCCTTTCCCTGTATGAAAGATCCTTTTTTCTCCCATTAAGCTTTTCCGAAAGGTTTATGGAATACTTTGTATTCGCGCTATCACTTGGGCATTCCCTGCCCAGGCTAATCACGGTGTCCCCGATGGAAACGGGAAGCCCTTCCTCCACCTCGAACTCATAACCGGGCTTTATCGGGTCTCCGTCAATCCAGGTGCCGTTCTCGCTTTTTAAATCCTCAATTAGTAATATTCCGTCCCTTTTGATAATTTTTACATGTTTTCTTGAAATAGAACGGTCCTTAATTTGAACGTCATTGTCAGAAGCCCTTCCAATAAAGGTGGCGTCACCTTTAAGTTCGGTGGACGTGCCCCCCATTGGCCCGTTAACAATATAGAGCTTGGTCATTGAACACCCCGTAACTTAAAAAAAAAGTTTAATTCTTCCCACCGCGGCGGGATACAATTTCCAAGACGTTAATTAGTGCCTGAACGAAAATCTCGAAATATGGTTTTCTATTTTTACTCGAAAATTTTAAACGCACTGAAATTGTTTTCTTTTTTTAATCCAAAATCCGCAATCCAAAATTCAAAATCGTGCCTGAATGGGGTTTTCGTTCAGGCACTAATTATCCTCTACCCCTGCCCTGATTCTTCTTTCGAACCAGGACTCTATCAATGCCCTGTCAAATCGCCAGTGCTTCCCTATCTTAGCGCAGGGGATTTGACCTTCACTGCAAAGCTTATATAGAGTGGATTTCGGAATCCGAAGCCACATGGAAACCTCATCCGCATTCAACACGTCTCGGGCCCGCATTTTTACCTCCTGCCTGTATTTCCGTATGATGCTTGTTTTACTCATTAATCGTCTTTGTAATCGGATATCCTCGTTATTCCGTATTATTCATGAAACGTGCCAGGGAAGGGCGTTTAATCGGGGAAGGGAATTGTTTATGAATTATAATGAGTTATGTATGAGTTGCTCATCAGCGAGTGTGAGTGGATGAACCGGATTCATGTGATTCAGTCTGTCATTATGATATATCAACACATGGAGACTTAGATGAATTATTAGGTATTTCAGCAGGTTAACCTTTATTCGCCAAAATGACCTGCCATACGTCATTTTGACCTGGTTGGCAGTTTACCGAAATTGCTGTTTCCGTTTTCAAGGAGTTGTGGTAATAAAAAAGGTAACCTTGAACCATTGAACTTTGAACCTGAGTTAAAAAGGAGCTGCATAAATGGATAAAGAAGTTTTCAGGCAATTTGGTCATGAATTTGTTGATTGGGTGGCAGATTACATGACTGACGTGGCAAAACATCCGGTGGTCTCGCAATTAAGTCCAGGTCAAATCAAGGAAAAGATACCTTTGGAACCACCCCTTGAGGGTGAGGCAATGGAAAGGATTTTTTCAGATTTCAAAGAAACGATTCTGCCGGGAATAACCCACTGGCAGCATCCTTCCTGGTTTGCATACTTTCCGGCCAACAACAGTCCCCCATCCGTTCTGGCAGAATTGCTGACAGCCGGTCTTGGTGCTCAGTGTATGATCTGGCAAACATCCCCGGCTGCAGCAGAATTGGAAGAAGTGGTTTTGGAATGGTTGCGCCAGATGCTTGGGCTTCCTGAAGGAATGGCCGGCACCATACAGGATACAGCCTCTACTGCAACACTGTGTGCTTTGTTGACAGCAAGGGAAAAGGCAACGAACTTTGAAGCAAATCTTAAGGGACTAAAAAAGCCGCTTATGGTCTATGCCTCAGAGGAAACGCATTCAAGTATAGAGAAGGCCGTTAAAATCGCCGGGTATGGGAAGGAAGCGCTGCGGTATATACCGACGGATGATGCATTTGCAATGCTCCCATCAAAGCTGGAAGAGATGATTGTTCAGGATAAAGGATCAGGACTGGTACCTGCCTGCGTAGTAGCCACGCTCGGGACAACTTCTTCCACAGCCATAGACCCGTTGAGCGCCATTGGGAAGATCAGCCGGCGTCACGGCTTGTGGCTCCATGTTGATGCGGCTTTTGCCGGAACAGCCGCTATACTTCCGGAAAAGAGAGACATGCTGAAAGGAACTGAGTATATGGATTCATTTGTCTTTAACCCCCATAAGTGGATGTTCACCAATTTCGACTGCTCAGCCTATTTTGTAAAAGATCCAGGCGTCTTGATCCGGACCTTTGAGGTTCATCCTGAATACCTAAAAACCGGCGTGGATGATCAAGTGAAAAATTTCCGCGACTGGGGCATCCAGCTTGGGAGGAGGTTCAGGGCATTGAAACTGTGGTTTGTGATTCGGTCCTACGGGGTAAAGGGACTGCAGGCAATGATCAGAGAGCACATACGGTTGGCTGAGATATTCAAAAACTGGGTAGAGGAGCATAAACACTTCGAACTCATGGCACCCGTGAGTTTGAGCCTTGTTTGTTTCCGGCTGAATGATGGACGGCCGGAGGATTCCCTAAACAGATTGAACAGTCAATTCCTCGACAGTCTTAACCATACCGGAAAGGTGTTTTTAACCCATACAACCCTAAAGGGAAAATATGTTCTGCGGATGGCAATTGGACAGAGGACGACAGAGGAACGGCATGTCCGGGAGGCATGGGACCTGATGAACGAAAATGCAGCAGAGCTATTGAAAACGTCGGCGTAATAGAGCATTATGTGTTTGTTCATGTGTTATTTTATGAGGGGTTAGTTTGACTCTAACAGAGAAGGGGAAAAACATGAAGTTTCGAGCATTCGTTTTTGTCTCGGCCTTTTTCATGAGCATGATCGTAGCATGGGGTGCACCGCCTCCTGATACGGACACAATCCCGCCTGCTCTTGAAACATGGAAATCCTGGGTTCTTCACGGTCAGGATGAGCGCTTTTGTCCCACCTCCTACAACAGCGGAGATGTATATCGATGCATCTGGCCATCGCGCCTGGACCTGGATTTTGACCGGAAAGGAGGCCGGTTCAGCCAGAGCTGGCTCGTTTTTAAGGATGGATGGGTCCCTTTGCCGGGTGGACCTGAGACATGGCCACAGAATGTCAAGATCGACGGAAAGGTCGTAACCGTGGTGGGGAAAAGACAGATTCCTTCTGTTCACGTGACACAAGGAGAGCACATGGTTGATGGCTATTTTCTATGGAGTGATCTGCCGGAAATGATCCGTGTCCCGTATGCGAGCGGTCTGGTTAGTCTTGCAATAAATGACGAACCCGTGAGCTTTCCTTTGCTGGAGAGCGACGGACGTCTGTGGCTCCAAAAGCAAGAGACACTACGAACACAGGAGGAAGGATTGGGGGTCCGGGTCTATCGTTTAATTCAAGATGCCATCCCCATGCACGCTACAACTCATTTGCAAGTCGATGTCTCTGGTCAGGCGAGAGAGATCAAACTAAAGGGAGTGCTTCTGGAGAATTTTGTTCCCCTGAGTATTGTAAGTTCCCTGCCTGCCAGGCTTGGGAAAAAGGGCGAGTTGATGATACAGGCACGCCCGGGCCGATGGGAGATTCAGGTCCTTGCGCGGTCAGAAGGTCCGGTTCATAAAATTGGGCCTGGGGATGTGCCTTATGGGCAGGAGATCTGGGCCTTCCAGCCTCAGAATCACTTGCGTATGGTGAACGTCCAGGGGGTTCCATCCATCGATCCCCATCAGACAGGCCTCCCTTCAAAATGGAAAAAGTTTTCTGCATTTGTCCTTAAACCTAATGATGAAATAATGTTTAAAGAAATCCGTCGGGGCGATCCTGATCCTGCGCCAGATCAACTGCATTTGAAAAGAAACTGGTGGCTTGATTTTGATGGAAAAGGGTTAACCATTCAGGACCAGATTAATGGGACTATGAGCCACCAATGGTACCTGACCATGAATCCTTCTGCTGCTCTTGGGAGGGTATCTGTGGATGGGAAAGATCAGCTCATAACCAGCCATGGCAAGGACAAGAAGCCAGGGGTGGAACTCCGGAGGGGTCAACTAAACCTTGTGGCTGAATCCAGATTAGATGCCCCGGCCAGAACCCTCCCCGCTGTTGGGTGGGATCACGACTTCCAGTCTGTAACAGGTTCTCTAAATCTGCCATCCGGTTGGCGTCTCCTTACGGCAAGAGGCGTGGATGTGATGCCCGGCACATGGTTTGAGAGGTGGACTCTTCTGGATCTCTTCCTGGTTTTGATCATATCCCTGGCCGTGTTCAAACTCTGGAACTGGCGCTGGGGCATACTGGCACTTGTGACGGTTGCGCTCACATATCATGAACCCGGTTCTCCCCGGCTTGTGTGGCTCCATTTGCTGGCGGCGTCAGCTCTTTTACGGTTCCTGCCCGAGGGTTGGTTCAGAAAGCTCGTAAATTTTTGGCGACTGGGTTCTATTGTAACTTTACTGGTCCTGGCCATCCCGTTTATGGTCCAGCAGGTCCGATGGGGTGTCTACCCCCAATTAGACTCGCCAGGGGTTGGTGTCTGGATGGCCGGCTCACAACACATGGACGCCGGGATCCAGAGCGATGAGGGCAGGGTACGAGGAACGGTGTCAAAGGCAAAAAAAGCCCTACCAGGAACCAAGTCGTACGCCGTTTCAGAATCAATGGAGGATAAACGTGAGGATTATAAGCACCAGCAGCAGGCAGTGCTCATCCAGGACCCCAATGCACTGATTCAGACAGGTCCGGGGTTGCCCAGGTGGAAATGGCGCACCTTTACCATGAAATGGAACGGGCCGGTAAACCGCGACCAGCACGTTAGTCTCTGGCTGGTGCCGCCCTGGATGAATCTCATTCTTGCATTTGTACGCGTTTTTTTACTTACTGTTTTGATTTGGTGCTTGATGGGGTTCCGTCAGTGGAAGTTGCCATCTGGCAGCTTCATCTTTACAGCAGCCTTAGTGTGTACGCTGTTTTTGTCAGGGCCGGCAGCAGGGGCGAAAGAAAACGATGGCTTCCCTCCGGCCGAGCTTTTAAATGAACTCAAGAAACGACTCCTGGAAAAGCCGGATTGTCTGCCAGAATGCGCGGAAAGCCCCAGAATGGAGCTGACCGCAACCCCTGACAGTCTCCGTATCCTTCTTGAGGTCCATGCTGCTGTAGAAACTGCCATTCCTGTGCCCGGTTCGTTAGAGTCCTGGAGACCTGAGCAGGTGCTCCTTGGTTCTCAGCCCGCCAGGGGCCTGGCCAGGGACAGTGACGGTTCGTTGTGGATTATGGTTCCCGAGGGGTTACACAGGGTGACCCTAACCGGCAGTATGCCGGCAGAAAATGCTTTTCAAATTCCATTGCCCTTGAAGCCGTACCGGGTGACCATACAAAGCCAAGGATGGGACGTGCAGGGTGTGGATAATGATGGCAGGGCAAAAGCCAGCATAAAATTGATCAGGCAAGAGGAGAATGAATCACGACAGCCGGCCAAGACTGCTATGACACTTCCGCCTTTTCTCCATATTGAACGGGTTTTATCTCTGGGATTGGACTGGCAGATCCGGACTACGGTCAGGCGGATAACACCTCTTGGGACGCCGATCGTACTTTCCGTGCCTTTGATTAGCGATGAAGCAGTAACAACGGCTGGAATACGTATTGAAAATGGGAAGGCCCTCATCCATATGGAGCCGAACATGAAGGAGATTATATGGAACTCTACCCTGAAACAGAAAAATCTGATCCAACTTCAGGCGCCGCGATTTGCCCCCTGGACAGAGTCCTGGATCCTGGATGCAAGCCCCATATGGCACTGTGAACTATCGGGTATTCCGATCATACACCATCAGGATCAATCCGGACACTGGAAGCCCCGGTGGCGACCATGGCCGGGTGAAGGAGTGAAGATTGAAGTATCCCGGCCAAAGGCAATACCGGGTCAGTTGCTGACCATTGATGAAGTAAATTTAACATTTACTCCGGGCCAGCGTTTTAACAGGGCCGATCTTTCATTGAAATTGCGGAGCAGTCAGGGAGGCCAGCACAAAATAACCTTGCCGGATGGGGCAAGGCTTCAGCAGGTTAGGATATTGGGGAAAGGACAACCCATCAAAGAGGGTGAGCGGGAAGTGATTATCCCCCTCCGACCTGGAAGCCAGACTGTTGATGTAGAATGGCACCAAAGATCGGATTCTTCACTGTTGATTAGAGGTCCGTATGTCAGCATTGGACAGGAGGCCGTGAACGCCAATGTCAGCTTTCAAATGCCCAGGAATCGTTGGATTCTAATGACTGGCGGCCCACGTATGGGTCCTGCCGTCCTGTTCTGGAGTTATTTAATTATCGTCATCCTGGCAGCGATTGGATTGGGGAGAGTGACCTGGACCCCACTTAAAACCCGTGACTGGCTCTTGCTGGGTTTGGGACTGACCCAGGTGCATCCGCTTGTGGCTATCATGATTGTCGGCTGGTTGCTGTCGCTCGGGTTGCGTCAGAAGCGTCTGCCTGATGGCGG
>JAKLQB010000596.1 GCA_022013615.1 Desulfobacterales bacterium
ACCATTCTCCTAATGTCTTTTAAAATATGTTGAAGTTCACCGCCCGGCGGGTGAAGCGAGTTAGGCTGCATATGAAACGGATTTCGAACAATCCCAAAATGCACCACTTTGTACCTCGATCGTATTTGGAGCGATTCACTGATAAAGAAGGTTTTCTGCATGTCTTTGATCGTTCGTCTCGTTCATTTAGAAGACAACGCCCGAAAGAAGTCATGAAGATCAACTCTTACTATCGCCAAGAATGGGCACCGCCTGGGGTCGACCCAAACATAATAGAAAAGACATTAGGAGAATGGTTAGAGACGAATGCAAAGGATTCAATTGATCGATTGATCCAGTGTCCTGCCGAATTGACGGAAGACGACACCGCAACCCTTCTCACATACATCGAAATGCAACGTATCAGAGTTCCCAGGCAGTCAGAAACGGCGAAAGAGCTAATGCGGGCCACCATTCTACGATTAGCTCCGCCTGATGCAGCTGCCGAAATCCACGCCGGAAAAGTTTTACTAACAATGAAAGACTCTGCTCGATTTGACTACATGCGCATGATCATAGGGGAGCTTCATCCATGGTTTGGGCGGATGGAATGGGAGATTTTTGAGGCCGAAAGCGGTTCAGCGTTTGTTACAACAGACAGCCCTGTATCGCTTTACAATCCAGAAATACCCCCGCCAGCCGAACCGGGTCTTGCACTTGCTAGGACGTTTGTATTCTTTCCGCTCAGCTCACGTTATGCTTTGCTGATGCGGCATCCTGAATTTCGCACAGATTCAGATATATCTGCAGTAACCGTTCTGCCTGATCCGCCTGATGAAGATAGCAAATTATCGATTATCCACGGGGCAGTATGGAACTCCAGAATTGTCAATAACTTTAACTGGAAAATGGTGCAGCTTTCTGATCATCTTGTCGTGGGAGAAAGTAAAGACGTATTGAAGGCTTGTAATTCAAGCTAACCGTTACCGTCCACACGTTTTAGCCCAACACGGCGCTTGAGGTAATGCTCAGGGTTGAGCCGCTTCAGCAATTACGGATTTAAGTGTTTAATATTTATTTACATAAGCTGAGTATCCCTGAGCATCCCTCAGCTTTCACGTTAGCCATATGGCCGTAGGAGAAACAATGAGTAATATGCTCGGATCATGGCGGCAGTTGGATAGCAAAGACATTCCATTTAAGTTTTTAGCATTTTGCAATGCTTATTTAGATTCAGCAGAACGTCTTTGCAAGGTACTCAAAAGATCTACTCGCAAGGCAACATATGAAAGAGGAGCGGTCGTTCTCTACTTGACTTTTCATTCTGTTGAGTTATTTTTTAAGGCTTGCATTTTACACAAACGCCCAGATGAAAGATTTCATCACGACATTAAACATTACGAGAAACGGTATAGGAATATTTATCCCGGCAAAAAATATAAAATAGAGATCCCATTCGGGACCGAATACTCAGGACAAGAACCACCGGATATTGAGCAGTTAGGGTGGGTTACGCCACCCCAAGAGCAGTTACATCGCTATCCAGTTGATAAGCATGGCAAAGAATGGAATGTAATACCTGCCTTTGAACCAACCTTATTTTTGATAGAAATTGAAAGGCTTAAAAAGGATATTTGTAGAGTCAAAGCAGAGATATTCAACAGCTAACGCAGGGCGGTTTTCAGTATTTCTCCCTTTAACATTATTTTGAGTTCTCTGGTAAGCCGTAGTGGCTTACCAGCCGCTGATTAGCTCCACGAACCGCGCCGCTTGATCTCTGCTATGCACGTAACAAATTGAAACACTATAAAGTTTGTGATATACAAATGTTAGCTGCATGGGAGAAAGCTGATTCTTGGGTTGAATAGTGGCAAGCTATACGCAGATTTAATCAGAAAAACCATAAGACCATATCTTGGGGTTAATCAAAGGAATGATTGAAACGGAACTATTGGCTTTTCCATTACTAAAAGTGAATGTTAAGAGCTAATAACTTTATGGACGTTTTTTATTATCCTATTTTCCTATTGTAAGAGCAGGGTCAAACTTGCCGGCAACAGAGGGACATTGTGCATTTTGAGTGGCTCGACGTACCTGTTCGGAAAGATACGGAATCAGTTCTCCCATAGAAACATAACTATCCCCGTTATAATCCGAATCACCATATAATCCCTTCATTAGATAATATGTAAACACACCATGACCGCCTCCCCATTGCTTCCCTTCCTGAGAATACTCGCTGTCACCGGCAGCACTGATTACGCAAACCCCATCGCCGACTTTACTCAACCTGTTAAGACCAGTATTGATCGGATTCACCTTTATTCCACGGCCCCCTCGACGCGCAATGTCAAATG
>JAKLQB010000597.1 GCA_022013615.1 Desulfobacterales bacterium
ACCATTACCCCGCCGGCTGCTACACCAACAAAATATGTAAGCTGGCCAATATAAAAACCCCACGACACATCCCTGCTCATGCCCGTTATTTTCAGGCCAACCTTGAACTGGTAAAGATAGCAGGCAAAGCCAATACCCATTAGAACGAGTAAAAATATCAGCCATCCCCAGTACTTTTGACTTCCTGTTACTGCCCTGTCAAGCATAACCACCTCATACAATATAGAAAATGTTTGGTTCTGTACCAAGTTCGGGTTTTCGTCGAATCGTATAATGTTTCCGAAGGATCGCTCTCACCCCTGAATCAGGATCAGCGAGATCTCCGAAGGTAAAGACGTTTTCCTTTATCTCGTTAGCAGCCTCAACACAGGCCGGAAGTTGCCCTTTGGCGATCCGTTCTGCACAGAAAGTGCATTTTTCCACCACGCCTTTCTCCCTTGTGGGATAGCCCAGGTTGGTCGGAAAGTCCGGATTCAATTCCTTTGGCGCCTTTCTCGGGTCCCCCCAGTTAAAACTCCTGGCACCAAAAGGGCATGCGGCCATACAGAATCTACATCCAATGCAGCGGTGCTGGTCCATCATCACAACACCATCTTTTCTCTGCCATGTGGCCTTAGTTGGGCACACCCTGCAGCAGGGTGGATTGGAACAGTGATTACAAAGGAGGAGAAAATTTTTATGCTTCACTTCATCGCCAATATAGTCGTGTTTTTGGCCCGGAAAAGTATGTTCGTATTCTTCTTTAAACAACCACTTGATTTCTTCCTTTGGATTTCCAAGGTCGGGCACATTGTGCTCATGGTGGCAGGCCTTTATGCATTTGTCCATCATCTCCTCATCCATCCTCTGCATGTCGATTACCATGGCCCACCTTTTCCCCTCTGTGAGGGGAACCGCATCCATCGAAGCCTCCAGATCTCCAGGAGCAAGAAAATCAATAGCGGTTTTTCCTCCCAACCCGAGCAGGGCAGAAATTCCGGCTATCTTTAAAAAACCTCTTCTATCTACGCCCATTACTTATTCTCCTTCGGCTCGATATGACAGGTCCAGCAGTAGGGAACCATTCCAACATAGTTGTGACACTGGTCGCAAAACTTGGACTTGTTTGAATGGCAGTCCAGACATGTGGTCTGCAGGCTTTTATCATACACTTTGCCGTTTTTGGCCTTATAGTAGCGTTCACCATCACGGACAACCGTGTTCCTCCATTCATCTAACAATTGCATATGAGAGCTCTTCATATATGAAGTCTCTTCCACGCACTCTTTTGCCTCTTTTGCCTTGGCCGTGAGTTCCGGAGCCGGTGGTTTGGCGGCCTTTCCAGCGTCATAGATGAAAGGGGACAATAACAAGCCGACGCCAACAATCAATCCGATGATGATTTTACCTCCGTCATACATCCTCTTCATCCTCCATTCCAGGAAGGGGTTCGCCACGCAGGTCTGTGGTCCTTTTCTTCTCCCCCTCGAAAACCAGGGCGTTTGCTACCAGCTCGTGAACTCCGGTGACTTCTACATCAGGCACCCAATATTCCATTAGATTAGGCAAAACAGCCCTGTCAATTGCACAGATACAGGCAAGCATATTGACGTCATACTTCTCATGAACGAATTTTACTGCATTTGCCCTGGGGAGCCCTCCGCGCATCCTCGATTCCATGTTTTCTCCTGCGTTAAGCCCTGCCCCGCTCCCGCAGCAGAAGGTCTGTTCCCTGATAGTGCCGGGGGGCATTTCATAAAAATTATTGCATACATTCTTAATCACATACCTGGGCTCCTCAAAAAACCCCATGCCACGGGCAGTGTTACAGGAGTCATGAAATGTGACCTTTAGATTGTCATTCCGGCTCGGATCCAGTTTCAATTTATTGTTTTTGATCAGGTCCGCGGTAAATTCTATGATATGGGTCATCTTTGTAGTCTTTGCATTCTCGAACCTGGTGCCCGTAATAGGGGAAACCGGCTCTTCAAGGAAATCAGCCGGTCCGTTAAAGGTGTCCATATACTGATTAAGGACCCTCCACATGTGACCACACTCACCTCCCAGTATCCACTTCACCCCCAACCTCTTGGCCTCGGCGTACATCTTGGCGTTCAGTCTTTTTGCCATCTCATGGGATGTGAAATAACCAAAGTTGCCCCCTTCTGACGCATAAGTACTCCAGGTTATGTCAAGGCCCAGATCTTTAAGATAATGGAAGAGCATCATATAGCCCATACAGGTAAATGTGCCCGGGTCAGCGAAAACATCGCCGGAAGGTGTAATAAACAGGATTTCAGCGCCCTTCCTGTTTAAGTCCTGCTCCATCCTGAGGCCTGTTATGTCCTCAATTTCATCCGTAAAAAAGTCGAGCATATCCTTATACGCATGTGGTTGGATTCCGAGGTGATTTCCTGTGCGGTAGCAATTGGCCACTGGCGCGGCAATCCAGTCAATATTGAGGCCCACCAGGTTAGTAAGCTCCCTCCCCATGATAGTGATTTCGGCCATATCGATCCCATAAGGGCAGAAAAGCGAACAGCGGCGGCATTCGGTACACTGGTAGAGGTAGTACCATAACTCTTTTAGCGCATCTTCAGTAAGTTCCCTTGCGCCTGCAAGTCTTCCGAGAAGCTTTCCTCCAACGGTAAACTTCTTCCGGTAGACTGATCTCAAGAGTTCAGCCCTCATAACCGGCATGTTCTTGGGATCACCGGAACCGATAAAAAAATGGCATTTATCAGCGCAGGCGCCGCATCTCACGCAGATATCCATGAAGAGCTTGAACGATCGAAACTTGTCCAGCCGATCCTTAAAACCCTCATGGATGATATCCTCCCAGTTCTCTGGCAATTTCCAGTCGTCATCAAACGGACTCCATTCTCTCGGGTTCGGAAGGCCAACATATTTGAGGTCTTTTGGCTTTGAGCCATAGCAGGCAATGCCCGGTCTGATCTCGGGCTGCGTATCCATCCAACCCCTGAATACAGGAGGTGTATGATCGATCTTTGCTA
>JAKLQB010000058.1 GCA_022013615.1 Desulfobacterales bacterium
AAGACATACTCCATTTCCTCTACGATCTCAAACACCCTCTCTGCATAACCAAAAAGAACTTCTCCCGCATCCGTAAGCTCGAGGCCTTTGCCGTATTTCCTGAAAAGTTTGAGATCCAGGTCCTGTTCAAGAGATTTTACCTGCATGGTGACTGCCGGCTGGGTGACATAAAGGGATTCAGCCGCCTTGGTTATGCTCTTTTCCCTGACTGCTAAGAAAAAGGCCCTCAGTTGGTTGAGATTGATTCGCATGGATATAAGTAAAAGTTTATGTTTATAAGAAAACCTTATGGGAATATAAAAATAAATGGTTTGACAAGTCAACAAAAAAACGGACAATATCGGTAAAAGGGATTGAGGGATTGAGGAGCGGCATACTAAGGTGAGATGGCTTCCATGACACCCTATCGTATCATGTTCTGGAAGATCGAGGACGTTTGGATCTTCTACGTGTTGGCGGTCCTGGCCACAGGGTTTTTTCTGGCAGGCGTGGCCGCCCACATCCGCGTGTGGAGAAAGAGCGCAAGATCTTTAGAGATTCCTTTTTCAAGGGACTCACTCAAGAGGACGATCCTGGATACCTTCCTGGGACGACGCGTGCTTCAGGGCGACATAGCCGCGGGTATTATGCATCTCTTCATGTTTTGGGGTTTTTTATCCCTTTTCATCGGCACCTCTTTGCTGACTATCCATGACCATCTTTTTTCTTTCTTAACGGGCACTGTTTACTTGCTCTTTTCTTTGGCCATGGAGGTAGGAGGCCTCATGCTCCTGACAGGGATCCTGTGGGCACTCATTCGTCGATACCTCCAGCGCGTTCCCCGGCTTGAAAGGAGGCGGGAGGATGCCCTGGTGCCGGCTTGGCTTCTGCTGGTTGGGCTTTCCGGTTTTATGGTGGAGGGCCTTCGGTTGGCCTCCCAGCAACCCCCATGGGGCGCCTGGTCCTTTGTGGGCTGGTGGATGGGTGCGCCGTTTTCAGCCGCTGCGGCCAAAGACCTTTATCCCTATCTCTGGTGGGGGCATGCGCTCCTGAGCCTTTGTTTTATTGCAGCGATCCCCTTTACCAAGCTTTTTCATATCCTGGGGGCGCCCGCGGCGATCTATTTCCAGGGGTCCGGCAAACCGGCCATCCTGGATGTAGAGGAAGGGGCGGGAGAATTTGATCTGGGTGATTCTGTCTTCTTTGACGCCTGCATGCGGTGCGGGCGGTGCGTGGCGGCCTGCCCCTCTACAGGAGCCGGTGAACCCTTTGCCCCTCTGGATTTTGTCCAGGCGATGCGCCACGCCCTGTGGCAGGCGCATTTCCCATGGGGAGATATCCGGTTTCTGAGCAGGGATGAAGAAAGCAAAGTGGATGAAAGGATCTGGTACTGCACCACCTGCCGGGCCTGCCTGGAGGTCTGTCCTGTCTACGGTGCCACCTTCGAGGCCGTAATAAAGAAGAGGGTCTTGGCCGTGGAGGAGGGAACCAATGTACCCAAGCTTATGAACCAGACTCTTGAGAAGCTTTTCAAATACGACAATCCCTGGGAGTCATCCAAGCGGAATCGGGGGGCCTGGGCAGAGGGACTGGATCTGGTTGATCTCGCAAAAAGGGACGCAAAAGCGGATCTCTGCTACTTCGTGGGATGTACCACCTCCTTTGATGACACGGCCCAGGGAATCGCCCTGTCGTTTTCAAAGATCCTTCAGTCGGCCGGGGTGAATTTCGGCATCCTTGGTAAAAAAGAGCCCTGCTGCGGAGACATTGCCAGGCGGATGGGTGAATTGGGCCTCTTTGTGGAGCAGATGGAGAAGTGTCTCGATCTTTTTGACAAATACGGCATTACCGACGTGGTGACCTCTTCGCCCCACTGCTTCCATGCCTTTCGAAATGAATACCCTGAAGCGCCTTTCAGGGCGCGCCATTACACCCTGGTCTTGCAGGAACTGATCGCCCATGGGAAGCTCCAATTCAAAGAGGGGGAGGGGGCGACAGTCACCTACCATGACCCCTGTTACCTGGGCCGGTACAATCGGATCTTTGATGAGCCGAGGGAGATCATTCGCTCGATCCCCGGGCTCCACCTGGTGGAGATGACCCACCACGGGGCCGACAGTCTCTGCTGCGGTGGGGGTGGCGGAAGAATGTGGCAGGACCTGAAAGTCGAGGTCAAGATGAGCGATGTCCGGATCAGGGAGGCCGAGGCAACCGGCGCACAGATCCTTGTCACCGCATGCCCTTTGTGTCGCATCATGTTAGAGGATGCCCGCAAGGCGGCAGGGCTGAACGAGACCCTTCGGGTCATGGATCTAAATGAGCTGGTTTTGCAGGCACTAGGAAATTGAAAATTGAAAATTGAATATTGAATATTGAATATTGATGAACCTGTAAAAACGTTCTGATCTCGCGCCCCAGTACTATCTTGCGGAGCAACGGTGTAGACAAAAGCGCAAAGCACGCCAAGACAGATTTAACAATTTTAGTAAGTTATCTTTGTGAGGGCTCTGTGAGAAACCTGACTTTTTACGAATGCATCAATATTGGATATCAGATACTTCACCTTTGTCCTACGGCAGCGCGTGGGAACGAGGCCAACGATATGACAACCCATGACCACACATGACAATTCATGACAACTCATGGCGTTGGAATTCAATTTTCAATCTTCAATATTCAATAGTCAATTTCAGAAGGGGAGGATTAAGATGAATGATGTGCTGATACTGGGAGAGGTGATAGAGGGATCAGTAGACACGAGAACCCTCGAATTGTTGGAGGCAGGAAAGAAGCTTGGCAGCGGTCTCGGGGGAGGGTTTTCTGTAGTGGTACTTGGGGACAAGCTTTCCGAGGTAGCCGAGCAAATTGTCTCCTACGGACCGGATAAAGTTTATAAACTAGAACACCCATTATTAAAAGACTTTAAGGCCGACCTGTGGCTTGAGTCTTTAGAACAGGTGTGCAGGCAGATCAACCCAAAAATCTTCCTCATGAGCCACTCTTTCATAGGTATGGAGTTAGGCCCGAGATTGGCCTGTCGGTTGAACACCCGGCTAACCACAGATTGCATAGATCTTCGAATTGACCCTGAAGACGGACTTCTGCTACGGACAAAGCCCGTATATGGCGGTAATGCAATCTCGATCTTTAAGTACCCGGCCGAGCCGCAATTAGCGACGGTGAGGGGAAAAGTCTTTGAACCTGCCGAGGCGGTTGATGGGAAAGGAGAGATCGTGGATATGGTTCCGGAAATCGATGAATCCATGATCAAGGTGGAATCCATCGAGGTCGTCAAAGAGGATGTCGTTTCGCTGGACAATGCGGATGTGGTGGTTGCCGGTGGCGCGGGGCTAGGCGAAGAGGGCGGGTTTGAGATACTCCAGGACCTGTCAAAGGCCCTAAGTAAATCGTTTGGAAGTGTGATGATCGGATGCAGCAGAGTGGCCGTGGATAAAGGCTGGATCTCTTCCGATCATCAAGTGGGTCTTACCGGCACCATGATTTCCCCGGATATCTATATTGCGGTGGGAATATCGGGGGCTATTCAGCATCTTGTCGGCATGTTTCACTCCAAAAAGATCATCGCCATCAATACGGATCGAGGCTGTAACATGTTTAAGGTGGCCGATTACGGTGTTGTTGAAGATTATGAAAAGGTTATACCCGCTCTTGTAAAGAGATTGGAGGAACTGTCATGAAAGAGATAAGAATAATAGTCTGCGCCAAACAGATTCCCGACCCTGAAGCGCCTTTGTCGGATGTCAGTATAGATGCTGAAAAAAAGGAGGTTATCGTTGATGCGCCACAGGTCATCAGCCCGTTTGATGAAAATGCCCTGGAGGCCGCCCTTCTGCTGCAGGAACAGATCGACGCGAAGGTCACCGTCTTGAGCTTGGGCAAGAAGGTCTCGGACACGGTATTGAGAAAGAGCCTGGCAGCCGGTGCTGATGAATTGATACTTCTGGAAGATGGAGCTTTCGAAAAGCTTGACAGCCATTCCGTCGCCTGTGCGCTGGCCGATGCCATCAAGAAGATAGGCGAATATGATCTTATTTTGACCGGAAGGCAGGCCGGAGACTGGGATTCCGGTCAGGTCGGCTTGATTCTGGGTGAGTTGTTGGCGGTTCCATGCATTAATCTGGCCCGCGAGATCAAGGTAGAAGATGGGTGTGTGGTGGTGAAAAAGGCCATTCCCGGGGGATATGAACTGGTTAGGGCTAAGATGCCTGCACTGGTAACGGTGAGCAATGAGGTTGGCGAGTTACGATATATTTCAAGGACTAAGATGTTTAAGATGCTCAGGGGGGCTTCTTCTATTCCTTCTTGGAGCAGTGAGGATTTTGTCTCGGCCAAAGAAGAACTACAGAAAATGGGGATCGTTGAGCTTTCATCGCCCCCTGACATGGGAAGGGATTGCCAGTTTTTAGATGGCGCGACACCGGATGAAAAAGCCGAGAAATTAGCGGCAGTTTTTAAGGCTCTCCGATGATGTTTTTAAAAGTAACAGTAGGAGTTTTCAATCATTTTAACAAAAAAATAGTAGGAGGTAGGTAAATGGCAGACAAGGCTTACGATGCGGTTATTATTGGTGGAGGGCATCATGGTACGATTATTGCCCCTTATTTAGCAAAGGCTGGCATGAAAGTAGGGGTTTTTGAGCGGCTGGATTATCTTGGCGGCGGCGCCGTATCATTTGATGACACGCCGGCACCCGGGTTTCGAGGCAACTTTTGCGCCCATTTTACGCGATTTTATGGTCATCCTGCTTATAAAGAATTCAATCTTCGCGGTGAGGGGCTGGAGTATGTCTTTCCTGACACAAATGAGGCAATAATCTTTGATGATGAAACCGCCTATGTGAGCTACGCCGCTTTTCCAGTGGTGGACCCACAAACAGGGGAAACAAGGTATAGCGAAGAAAATGTGAAAAAGACCTATGACCAGATCAGCCGGTTTTCTAAACCTGACGCTGAGGCATATCTTGATTGGACGGAAAAATATAAAGAAATAATCCGACCGGCATTTGCCAGGCATAGGTTCTCGGTGCCGACTCCTTATGGGGTGCCAGATGCCCTGGAAGAACTGATGTCCAACCCCAAAAGCGGGATTGATCCATCCATGCAATTCATGACAGCCAAAGAAATCGCGCATTATTTCTTCGAAAGCGAGGAACTCAGGATTTTAACGCTTAGAGGGTTTCTCACTTCCAGCGGCATTTATGCGGACGATGTGCCGGGTCTTGCTTATACCTTTGCGATCCTCCACCTGGTGCTCGGATGGGAGACGGCTGCCATTGCCAAAGGTGGAACGCAGTCCATTACGGATGCGCTTGTCTCAGCAGGTAAAAAACTGGGAGTTGAATATTTTATCAATTCCGAAGTGGATAAAATAATCATTGAAAACGGTAAGGCCAAAGGCATCAAGTTATTGGATGGGACCGAGGTTGAGGCCAAGCAAATGGTGGTATCTGATAATGCCACTCCCCAGCTCTTCCTTCGCATGATTGGAGAAGATCATCTGAGCACCCAAGTAAAGCGTAAGGTGGACGCGTATTTCTTTGATCGCGCGCAACTTTTCTGGGGAACCGTAGCTGTGCATGAGCTTCCCCAATATAAGGCGGCCAAGAACAACCCTGATGTCAATTCCACGCCGAGGACCTACCTTGCGCCCAAGGATCTGGCCTTTATGGAAGACAAATATGTGCATGAGATCTTCCTGTTGGGCATGTCATCCAAGTTTTTCCTGCTGACGGCGCCGGACAGCATATGGGATCCAACCCGCGTACCCGAAGGAAAACACAGCCTGCATGTGGAGGATTTTACCTGTCCTGCCCGAATTTTTTCCAGAAAAGAGTGGCGCAACCTGCATGATGAATTTTACGACTCCATGATAGCATATTGGCAGAAATTCGCCCCCAATATGACCAAAGACAACTTCATTGGAGAGCGTATTACGACGCCCATCGATATACAGGATACGCATCTGGATATGAGAGAAGGGGGCTGGTGCGAGGGTAATCAAGGCGGATCTCAAAGCGGCCGTTTCAGAGGACTGCCTGGAGGTTTTCGGACATTTATCAATAATCTTTATATGTGTTCCTCAGGCGTACCTGGGGGCGCGGGTATCGGACGGGGCTCCAGTTATAATTGTTACCAGGTGATCGCCGAAGACCTGGGGCTGCGGAAGCCGGAATATTAATGATGATAACGAATGGTAAAGGAGTGTGAAAATGCGTCTGAAGGGGAGGGTTGCCATCGTAACTGGAGGGGCCAAAGGCCTGGGAAGGGCGTTCGCCCTGAAGCTGGCTGAGGAGGGTGCCAGGGTCATGGTGGTCACAAGGAAGGATATGGTCAACCTTGAAAAAACGGTTCAGCAGATCAAAGATCTGGGAGGCGAAGCCGCCCTGTTTCAGGCCGATGTGGCCAGGGAAACGGATATGTTGAACATGGCCGAGGCGACCAACAAGGCATTTGGCAGGATAGACATTCTGATAAACAACGCGGCTATCTATGACGGTATCAAACGCAAGCCCTTTCATGAAATCGATCCGGACGAATGGGATCTCGTAATGACGGTCAATGTTAAAGGAGCCTTCCTTGCGGCCAGGGCCGTTTTCCCCTACATGAAGGCGCAGGGTTACGGTAAAATCGTAAACCTGAGTTCAGAAGTCTTTTTTACGGGTTCCAACGGATTTGCCCATTATGTGGCATCCAAGGGGGGGATTATCGGGCTAACCAGGGCCCTGGCCGTAGAACTGGGACCTCATAACATATGCATCAATTGTGTCGCTCCCGGCTTTACGGATACTGAGGCAAGTCGAGGTTTAGCCGATGTGACTAAATATGATACATCCAAGACACCTTTGAGACGGCTGGAAAGGCCGGAGGACCTGACCGGCGCCGCATTGTTCCTGGCCTCGCCTGAAAGCGACTTTATCACGGGTCAGACAATACTTGTGGACGGCGGACGGGCAATGCATTAAACTAGGGCTACCTCGCCACTCTATGACTCTTACATGCTCGACACCCCGGGCGCATGGGAGTATGGTGGTACATTCTCTATTATTACGACAAGAAGCCATTGAGTTTTTAAAAGAGGAATCCATGACTGTACTTACAGGTAAACTCCTCAGAATTGATTTGAGTAATAAGAGACATTTCGAAGAGGAAATCCCAGCTCAGTATTATAGAAAATTTATTTCTGCGCGAGGGCTCAGTGCTAAATATCTCTATGACGAGCTTAAGCCGGGTACGGATCCCCTTGGATCCGAAAACAGGCTGATCCTGTCCATCGGAGTCCTTGGGGGTACAGGGCTCCAGGGCTTTTCCAAGTGGTGTGTTATGTCAAAAAGTCCGCTCACAGGCACCATCTTTCGCTCTATTTCTGGCGGGAATTTCGGCACATGGATGAAGCACGTGGGATATGACCTGATCATCATCCAGGGAAAGGCGCCGGACCTATCATATATTTATCTTGATAAATCGGGTGTTCATTTTCTGGGGGCCAATCACCTCGCCGGTCTGGATCCCCGAAAGACACAAATGATATTAAAGGAGATCCACGGCCGTCATACCGAATCGGCATGTATCGGCCTTGCCGGGGAAAATCACGTCCGTTATGCTGTTATCACTTCGGGAGAACGTACGGCATCGCGTGGAGGGATGGGGGCGGTCATGGGGGCCAAAAACCTGAAAGCCTTCGCCATCAATGTCCCTGTCAGAAAACCTGTCCCCTTTGATAAGGGCCGGTTCAAAAGCCTGATCAAACAGCAGATCGATATCCTCAAAGCGCATCCTCGCAGAAAAAATATGACCACGCTGGGAACGCCTTATATTACAGAGGTTGTGAACGGTCTGGGGATTTTACCGGTTAATAATTTTCAAGAGGGAAGCATTCGGGATATTCAACTTATCTCCGGCGATGAATTTTATCAAACGAAACGGTCGAAGGCGGGCTGCTATCAATGTATGACCCGATGCGGTGGAATGAGAGATGTCACGCAGGGACCGTTTCAGGGGACCCAAATCGATGGGCCGGAATATGAGACCATCTATGCATTCGGTCCCCTTCTTGGTATCACAGACAAATCTTTCACCGTCAACGCCAATGCGCTATGCGACTATTACGGGTTGGACACTATCAGTGCCGGTGTTTGTATAGCCTTTGCCTTGGAGTTGTTTGAAAGGGGGATCATTTCAGCATCTGATGCGGATGACCTTGATCTCATTTGGGGCAATCAGAAAACGATATTTTCCATGATTGAGCGTATCGGTAGTAGAAAAGGCATTGGAAAATTATTGGGTGAGGGGGTTAAAAGGGCCGCTGAACGGATCGGAAACGGCGCTGACCATTATGCAATGCACATAAAGGGGCTCGAACTTCCGGGATACGACCCAAGGGGCGTCAAGGGCTATGCTCTGAGCATGGCTACTTCCAATATTGGCGGAAGTCATATGTACGGAAGACCCAGGGAAGAACTTTCAGGGAAGGTGAACCCATTTACCGAAAAAGGAAAGGGCGCTTCCATTGCCCATGTGCAAAAAGAACAGGCCCTTGAAGACTCCCTTATCGCCTGTACGTTTGGAAACTCGGGACTGGACACCATGCTGTATAGTCAATTCCTGACCGCCGCAACGGGGATAAAATCTTTTAAGGAGCCGGATAATCTTCTCAAGATCGGTGAGCGGATTGTATGTCTTGAAAGGTGTTTTAACGTGCGAGAAGGCCTTTCCCGTAAAGATGATTCTCTTCCAAAACGGTTGACTTCGGAGCCACTGAAAAACGCTGGCCCCTCCACAGGTCAGATGGTGAGAGATCTGGACCCACTTCTGGATGAATATTACCAGGCCTTAGGCTACAGCAATGAAGGTGTGCCAACCATTGAAAAGCTGCGGGAATTGGACATCGAAGACGCGATAAAATCGATCCGCAATTTTATATAAGGAGGCTTTTGAAGTAAGGCCAAGGGTAGGGCAGTCCGTCCATGGAGGCCCTTCCGCCACCAAAAACCATTATCATAAGGAGGGAAAAATGAAAATTTATGATGTAGTTCCGGGACTTGAGTTTGACGAGAAGGTAGACCTTGAGAAGTCACCCGCATGGTTTCTGGATGCCACCCATTCTGTACCACCCTGGACTCCAATGTTCGGATGGTTCTGGATTAACTTCTGCCGTCATGGAATGCAGTATGGGGCCGAGAAACTGAGCCTGCCCACTGTCAAGGGCTGGGATTGGAGGTTCAAGGACGGAGGTGGGTATCTCACCCTGAACCTTGTCATGGATGAAGGAGAGAAAAAGGAACGTGAGGTCAGATTCAGGGAGGCCATTCGTCCCTTCATAGACGACTATGACAAGCTATGGGGGGATTATGTAGATGAGATGCTGGGCCATTACGAAAAGTTGAAGGCCTGCGACGTAGATACGGTCAGCAACACTGAGCTTCTTGCGAACTTCGAGGACACTGTAAATGTCTGCAGACGCATGTGGGAGGTTCACATGCACATGATGTACGGCGTGGACACCGCCTTCATCCTCTTTGAGAATATATGCAAGGATGCCCTTGGCATAGACGACACACATCCCACATTTCACGACCTCCTGAGGGGTTTTGACAACAAGGTATTCGAGGTGGACAGGGAACTCTGGCAGTTCTCCAAGAAGGCGGAGGAAATGGGTATCGCCGATATCATACTCAATAACAAGGCGGGGGACGCCCTCGCCGCGCTCAGTGAAAATGAAGCCGGCAAGAAATGGCTTGAAGAGCTTCAGGTCCTCCTTGATGAGGACGGATGGCGCATGCAGCGCATGAGCGAGATAAATTTGCCTACCTGGGTAGAGGATCCTACACCTGTCATAGCAAGCGTGAAGTTCTTCCTTAAACAGGGAGGTGATTTTAATCTGGATGCGGAGAGGGGGGGCCTGGCCCAAAGGCGCGAGGAGGCCACAAAGGAAGTCCTGGAGAAAGTCCCGGAGGATCAGAAGGGCTGGTTCACGACGCTGCTCGGGCTTGCCCAGAAGACAGGCACCTTCAGCGAGGAACACAACCACTACCTGGACCTTTATACACATGCCCTCATGCGACGGTCGTGCATCGGGATAGGGAAAAGGCTGGTAGCTGCCGGGGTGATTGACGATGCGGAAGATATCTTTTTTCTCATCCCGGATGAGGTCAGGGCCGTGACCCTTGTGCCGGATGGATCCAACCTCAGGCACATTGTGGATCGTAGACGCAAAGAGTGGGAGGGCTGGTGCAGCAAGGAGAACCCGCCTGTCATCCTCAAAGAAGGCTTTACCATGGATGACGCCATGGGGGTCCTCGTGCAGTCCAATGATCCCATAGCCCTCAAGGTGGTGGTGGGCGCTATGCCTGTGCCCAAGCCGGAATTGAATGCAGACCTCTACGGCATAT
>JAKLQB010000598.1 GCA_022013615.1 Desulfobacterales bacterium
GAACGGAAAAAAATACAAACTCATTAAGGACAAAGACGATAACGGACGGTTTGAGATAACACAGTGGTTCAGTAGACCCCCATGGTCCATGGTGATAGAGCTGGATGCTGATGGGATAATGGACAGGTTCCAGTACTACAAGAAAGAGGAGATCATCAGGGTTGAAAGAGACACCAATCATGACCAAAAGATTGATACCTGGGACTATTTTGAACAAGGGAAAAGAATTCGACATGAAAGGGCATCAATCGATACCGGTAAGATTGATCAGATTATATACTTTGATGAGCAAGAGAGGCCTTTGAAGATCCAAAAAGACACTATGGGAGACGGCTTATTTGAGAGCATTTACAGTTTTAGGGAAGGCAAGCTTTTCAGTTCCACAAAGGATACAGATGGAGATGGCAAGGTGAATATCTGGCAAACCTATAAAGATGCTAAACCCCTTGAAAGGCGTGTGGATGTAGATGGTGATGGAAAGATAGAAAGGATCACCTTTTATGGAAAAGACTGCCTTCCCGAAGAGAGCCATCATGATTTAGACAGAGACGGAAAGAGCGAAGTTTTTCGTATTTATCGCCAGGGAGCGCTTTTCGAGGAGAAAAAAGATCTGGATCACGATGGGAGGTTTGAAATCATCACGCTGTTCAAGGATGAACAGCCCCTTGAACAGAAAAAAGATACAAATGGGAATGGCCACTTCGACATCATGACCCGTTTTAGGGATGGAAAGCCATCCTATCGGGAAAAAGATACCAATTCCGACGGCAAGAAGGATCTTTTCACCTACTTTGATGCCGAAGGCATTGCTGAAAAGATCGAGGAAGACACAAGACACACGGGTCGGATTGACAGGATCAGGACATACCTCAAAGGTGAACCTGTCATAGTCACATATGATGCCGATGGTGACGGATTCATGGAAACAGTTACCTTTCTTGAAAAGGGGAAACCCAGTTTGCTGACCCAGGACAGAAATAGAGATGGGAAGGCGGATCTCAAGATCTTTTTTGACCCTAAAGGAAAGAAGAAAAAGGTAGAAAGCGATACCGACTTAAATGGAAAAGCAGATACATGGGAATATTACAAGAATGGACAATTGGTGCGATTGGAGCGGGATGAAAATGGAAATGGAAGGATCTGCTTAAAGGTCTTCTATAAGAACGGAAAAAAATACAAACTCATTAAGGACAAAGACGATAACGGACGATTTGAGATAACACAGTGGTTCAGTAGACCCCCGTGGTCAATGGTGATGGAGCTGGATGGGGACGGAAACGGGAAGCCAGAGAGTCGGTATTGTTATAAAGAGAACATCTTAAGGCTTAAGGAGATTGATGAAGACAATGATGGGAACCTGGATCTAAGGGAACATTACAATGCTGAAGGTACACTCGTCAAAAGCGAAGAAGACAACGGTTGTACCGGTCACCTGAACATCACCTGGTTTTACAACGATGCCGAAGAGGCGATTCGGGCGGAGAAAGATAATAACGGGGATGGCCGGGTGGATACCTGGTATTACTATCATAAAGGGAGGCTGACAAAGGTAGAAGAAGATACCAACATGGACGGAAAGCCAGACCTGTGGGAGGAATACGATGAATCAGAGACCCTTATCAGAAGATCAAAGGACCTTAATTTTGATGGAAAGGTCGATCTGTTTGAATCAGGGCCAGGAGGATAATAAATTTGATTGAATTTCTTGCAAAAGGGGGAGTTCTTGTAGTGCCTATACTTTTTTGTTCTGTGCTGGCCCTTGCTATCTTCCTGGAAAGATTAATCCGTTTTGCCAAGATACGCATTCGGGGTTTTAAATTGGTAGAAAAAGTAGCTCAGCATCTCAGAGATAATGAGCATACCAAAGCCCTTGACCTGGCAAGAGGAAGTAGGTCTCCTATGGGACATATTTTGGCACATGCCATAGAGGTCATGGACCAGGATCGGGAGACCTTGGAAACTGTCATTGTCCACTCTACAGAGGAGGAGGTAAGGGAACTTTCTCGCTATCTTCAGGCACTTGCTACCATAGGAAGCATAGCGCCTTTACTTGGGTTACTGGGAACAGTTATCGGAATGATCAGGGCCTTCATGGTCATTCAACAGATGGGTGGCAAGGTCAATGCTGCTGTGTTGGCCGGAGGTATTTGGGAGGCCATGTTGACCACAGCATTAGGTCTGGCCGTGGCCCTCCCTACAATGGTAGCCCACAGCTATCTCGTTGCCAGGGTAGATAAGTATGAGGCCAAACTCAAAGACGGGGCTGTAACATTTATCAAGGCAATGGGTAAGCGATCTTAAAGGGGGTTTAATGCTGGTACATTATAAACCAAAACAACGTCTTAAGGTGGAGATACCCTTAACCCCTCTGATTGATATTGTCTTTCTTCTCCTCATCTATTTTCTCTTGACTACCAATTTTTTGGTAGACGAAGGGATCAAGATTAAACTCCCCCAGGCAAAGGCATCAGCACCCCAGACTGAGAAGGAGATTACCGTTTATGTGGACAGATACGGCAAAGCCTTTCTGGGGAATCAGGAAATTTCTATTGATCAACTCTTTGATCAATTAAAGGAGATGATAGGAGATCAAAAGGATACGCTGGTGGTAATCAGGGCCGATAGAAGAGTGATCCTAAATAAGGCCGTAAAGGTGATGGATGTGGCCAAGGCAGCCGGGGCCGGAAGACTTTGTCTGGCTACAGAGAAGGAGTTCTGAGAGTGGAGGCAGTGATGCCATCCTGGGAGAGGAGACCCAACTGGCTTTTAAGAAGCCTTATTATGGTATCTCTTGCCATTCATATGGTTATATTTATGCATATTACAGGCCTTTATCGTTCGAGCTTGTTGACTTATATCGAATTGACCCTAAGGGATACATCAAAAACGCCCTCAAGGAGCATTCCCAGGCCGCGTCATAGACCTAAGCCACCTGATAGGATCCGGGATGTAAAAAGCTTGAATGTGACTCCGAGGATGATACCTCAGTTAAAACCGATAAGAATAGAGCCTGCTGAAAGAGATCTGCCAGATAGCCTCGTTGAGAGAACAAGCATGCTGGATATCCCGAATGTTCCTATGCTGGATATCTCTGAGTGGGGTCCTGATGAGCCTGATGTGGTTTCTGACAATTATGCTACGAGCAACAGCTATCTGGAAATGGTGAAACTCAAAATAGAAAAACACAAGAAATATCCTGATAAAGCCAGGATCAGGCAAATAGAGGGATCTGTAACAATACGCTTTCTTATAACATCTGAAGGAGATGTCAGTGCGGCCGAGGTCGTAAAGACCTCAAGATACAGGGTCCTGGATACAGCGGCACTTAAAGCTGTTAAGGATGCTACTCCATTTCCAAAACCGCCCAAGCGCTTTTTCAAAGGAGAAGTCCCCCTTGAGATTACTATCGTGTTTGAGCTAACTTGAAAAGTGAAAGGAGGTGAGGGGTAGGGAATAAATAGAGGAGAACAAAGCAAAAAGAGCAAGGGAAGGTAGCTACCACGGGTAATGGACAGTCTACCTTCCCCGGAGCACGGCAGAAGATTGTGCCGAGCCCATATTTTTTTTACCAGAGTACGAGCTCGGTGTCAAAGGAATACGGGGTCTGAACCCTGACCCCGATATAACACTCTATTTTGGAGGTATAAGATGTTAAGAAAATATTTTGTTATTATTATTTTAGTCTCTTTTATTCTCCTTATCGGAGGCATGGCCTCCGAAGGAATAGCAGAAGACACCACAGACCGGGCCTTTGATTTAGGACAGGTGGTTGTAACCGCAACTAAATCTGAAAAAAAAGTTGAGGATGTCACATCCTCGGTGAGTGTGATCGATGAGGAAGAGATTGAGGCCTCAAATGCTAATTATGTAATGGACGTTATCAGTAACCTGCCAGGGGTTTATGTTCGAAAGGATGGAATATTCGGTCGCCAAGAGATCGAGATAAGGGGTTTAGGCTCTAACTGTAGAAGGATCCAGACCCTTATCGATGGCCGGCCAGAAAAGATGGCACTATTTGGATGTACTGTTACTCAGACCCTACCCCTATCTAATATTGAACGTATAGAGGTTGTTCGGGGTCCTGAATCGGTCCTTTATGGTAGTGATGCCATGGGAGGCGTTATCAATATTATAACCAAGAAAAGAAAAAAAGAAGGCTTTGAGTCAAGCGCGCTTGCATCTTACGGATCTCATAACACATTTCACTCTCTCTTAAGGCATGGCGGAAAGAAAGGACCATTTGACTACTACCTTACTTACGATCACAAATTGTCAGACGGTCATAGGGATAATTCGGAATATAAGGGGTATGACCTCACTGCACGCCTCGGGTATCAGTTTACCGATGCTCTAAGGATTGAAGTCTCTGGGAAACATTTTGATGATGAGGCAGAAGACCCCGGTCCGGAATCGAACCCCTATACACAAGATGATAAGAAGGAATATGAGAGGGATTCATGGGATGTAGATCTAATAGGGGAATGGGACCGCACCAGGTTCTCGATAACCTTTTATCAAAACATGGGTGAGCACCAGTTCACTATGCCGTCTGAGCCAGACTGGTGGCATTCAAAGGATAGAACGACAGGGCTTTTATCCAAGTTATCCCTGGATCTCTTTGACAAGGGTGACATCAAGGACACCTTAACCATTGGTTATGAATATCAGAAGCAATGGGCTACTACCCTTGACCCATATGATTCTTATGTCAAAAAAAACTATCCTCCCCCTCTGGTTGCGTGTTTTCAACTCGGGGAATACAGTCGGTATAATAATGACGTCTTCCTGTTTAATGAATTTAATTGGGCCAAGCTGGTTGCCACCTTAGGTATTCGATTCCATCATGACAAGATCAACGACTGGGAAACGATCCCTCAGGTGGGCCTGCTTTATCATATCTTAGATTCCACTACTATTCGGGCCAAGGCAAGCAAAGGGTTTCGCCAGCCGAGATTTAGTGAGATGTATCTATTTCCGGCCCACAACGAGGAACTCGAGCCTGAAAGGGTATGGAGTTACGAGATGGGATTAACCCATACCTTTCCCAAATGGGTGAGCGTTTCCATTACCCCCTTCTATATGGACATCGAAAACTTCATACAAAGTGTGCCCAATCCAAATTTTCCACCCCCTCCAAGATTCATAAATCAGAATTCAGGCGAGTTTTACATCAAGGGCATTGAGGCAGGAATAGATATCAGACCTGTGGAAAATCTCGTCCTCACCCTCTATAATACCTATATGGACATAGAAGATCCGCCTGATACAAATCATGCGAACTTACAGGGTAAGCCTCGAAATGTTTTTGACGCAATGATCAAATATACCTGGAACAATCTTTCCCTTTCATGGGTTGGCCAGTATGTCTCTGGCCTTTATGATGAAAATCTTGCTACCGGTAATATAGAGAAGGTTGACAGTTTCTTTGTTGCAGGCATGAAGGGCTCATACTGGATCAATAAATATGTACAGGTTTTTGCGGGTATTGATAATATGTTTGACAAAGATTATGAAATGATACCCGAATATCCTATGCCAGGAATAACTGTTTACGCTGGGTTACGGGGTGAATTTTAGTGGGGTATCCTTGGCGACTCTTTTAAAGAATATACTGCTCTTTTATTTAAAGGCGTAAAAATGAAGAACTTACTTAAGGTGCTTATCGCAATAGTAATTTCTGGACTTTGTGCTTATACCTTAATGAGTCCACATTATGGGCTTTCTAAAAGTACAGAAGAGCTCAAGATTATCTGTACAACAACGCTTATTGAATCTGTTGTTAAAGAGATTGGCCAAAACCGGGTAAGGGTGACTACTGTTGTTCCTTCAGGGATGTGTCCCGGGCATTTTGACATTAGCCCGGGTGAAATCGAACGTATCAAAAAATCAGATTTTTTTCTTGCCCACGGTTTTGAACGTTTTGTAGAAGGTCTCATCAAAAGCGAAAAAGATAAAATTCAGGTCATAAAAATAGGTATTAGAGAAAATTGGATGATTCCGAGTGTTCAAATCATGGCAGTTAATAAAATAACGGATATCATGTGTAATCAATGTCCTGCCTTAGAATCTTTTTTTAGGAATAACGCCCGGCAGTATACTCAATATATTCTCAAAGTGGAACAAGAGATTTTGCCCCGGCTGAGCGCCCTTGATCCACATAATGCATCTGTCCTGTGTTCATTTATGAATGCGGGTTTTGTCAAGTGGACAGGGCTCAATATCATAGCTACGTTTCCGCGCGATGAAGATATTTCAGTTAAATGTCTGAGCCAGATTATTATTAAAGCCAAAAAAGAGAGTGTCAGGTTTGTCATCGACAACCTCCAGAGCAGCGGAAAAGTTGGAAAAACTCTTGCCACCGAACTCAATGTCCCTTTGGTTATGATCAGCAATTTCCCCAGAGGGGAAAATAAATCGATTTCCTACATTGAAACACTGAAAGAAAATTGTGGAAAAATTATTTCGGCTTTGAAAGATACATCTCATTGATATTTTTTCTGCCATGAATCAAGTTCTATCTATTTTAAACATAACCATTAGCTTTGGCATCAATAAGGCTGTTGACAATTTTTCTGTAGACCTTTATCAGGGAGATTTCCTGGCCCTTTTAGGGGCCAACGGGTCTGGAAAAACCACCATACTCAGGTCTATTATTGGGTTTATTAAGCCAACAAAAGGCATAATCACACTTTTCGGTACCCCAGCTACAACACGTACATATAAGGAACTGAGAAAAAGAATTGGTTATGTGCCACAGACTGCCCATGTTGATTTTCGAATGCCGATTTCAGTAGAAGAAGTGGTCTCTATCGGGCGGTACGGAAAGTTAGGTATGGGTAAAAGGCTTTCTCCTAATGACAAAGACCTTATCCAAAAATCTATGAAAGAGGTAGGAATCCTGCACCTTTCCCAAAGACCTATCGGTCATCTTTCAGGTGGAGAGCGGCAAAAAGTCCAAATCGCCCGTGTCCTATGTCAGAATCCGGATCTCCTTTTGCTTGATGAACCTACAGCCAACCTGGATCTGGGAGCGCAAAGCGAATTGATAGATTTACTGGAAAAGATTTATGAGCAGAAAAGAATTAGTATCCTGATAGTCATGCATGATCTACAAAACTTGCCAAGAAAATGCAACAGGTCAATCATTATTTCCGAGGGCAATAAGGTCTTTGATGGAAAACTGAAAGATATCTTTAATATTAAAAGCCTTTCTTATATCTACGGCCCTAACACTGATCTCGTCTTACGAAGCCTGTCTAACAGCATAGAAGGAATACCTTGAGATGAGCGAGCTTTTACAACTTACCTTTATTCAGCATGCCTTGTTAGCCTGTCTCTTTGGAGGGGGGGCACTTTCTATTATAGGTGTCTTTGTCACCTTGATGGATATACCATTTCTTGGTATCAGTATGTCTCATTCGGCCTTCTTAGGGGCAATCGTTGGTTTACTATTCGGTTTTGATCCCTTACTTGGAGCTATTGTTGCCTGTGCCCTTTCCGGTATTCTGATAGGCCCAATAGCTGACAGGGCCAATTCCAGCTCAAACATTATCCTTGCCATTTTGTTTACGGCTACCATGGGGCTGGCCTTTTTACTACTTGCTTTTATACCCGGCCCGAAATCTGAGGCCCTCAACTTAATTTGGGGAAGCATCCTGACCATATCCAGAAAAGAAATCTGGCTTTTAGCCATAATTTTTTTTCTGACCCTGGCCCTTATTATCACCTTTTTTAAGGAGCTGTCCGCAGTATTATTTGATCGAGAAGTAGCGGCTTCCAGTGGTATACCTGATAATATATTTTATTACAGTATTATCTTTTTCGCCGGACTGATTATTAGCGGCAGCCTGAATATCGTAGGTGGGATGTTGATATTTACACTTTTAGTTAATCCAGCCAGTGCCGCCTATCAAATAACTTACAAACTCAAGATAATGTTTTTCTTATCCGCATCCTTTGGCATTATTTCTTGTCTGGCCGGACTTATTTTTTCTTATCTCTTTAACGTGCCAACAGGGGCGGTAATAGTCCTTGCATCATCGGTTATCTTTTTGTTGGCATTTATACTGTCTCCTAAAAGGCGTATTGCAAAATCACTTTGAAGAGTTTTTATATATATCAGAGTAATGCCTTACTGCAAATTTTTTCATCTATAAATGGACATCAAATAGAATAAAAGGAGTAATATACCGTGAAGAATACGTCATCTGAGGAACTATATGAAGCACGCAAGACATTCTTCAATGAGCGTGCAAAAAACTGGTTAGGTATGTGGTATAAGGACCAAGAAACCGGGGAATATGACAGATATGAAAAAGAATTCCAAAGATTATTTTCTCTGGTTCCTATAAAAGATGGTGATCATGTGCTGGATGTTGGATGCGGAAGCGGAATACTTGTACCTTACATTTTAGAAAGGATTTCGGACAATGGTATGCTCTACGAACTTGATTATGCTGAAAAGATGATAAAGGTCAATAAACGCCTGCATAATGATAAAAGAATCAGATTCCTGATCTCAGATATAGTTGATGCTCCTCTCAAATCGGGTGCCTGTGACTTAATTATATGTTTTTCCTGTTTCCCTCATTTTCAGGAAAAAGAGCAAGCTATGAGAGCAATGGTAAGGGTGCTGAAAAAAGGAGGCTGCCTTGCTGTAGCACATTTTGATTCATCTGAGGAATTGAACAACCATCACAGAAAGA
>JAKLQB010000599.1 GCA_022013615.1 Desulfobacterales bacterium
GAAGACACGGCAAAGGGTCTTCTTAAAGGATTTAAATTAGGAAATTAATTATTTGTTCAGGTCCTGTAACTTGCATTGATTGACACATATTCGTGGGTGAGATCGCAGGTGATAATCCGGTCCTCAAAATCGCCCTGGTGGAGGTCTATGGTAAAAGTGTATTCTTTCTGGACCATTATTTCGGCGGCCTTTTTTTCTGCATCCTGACCCTTTCCCAGGCCCTCGGACACAATCAGTATATCATTAACCCAGATATCGACCTTCTCCTCATCCATTACAATATCTGCCCTTCCGAGGGCAGCCATGATCCTGCCCCAGTTGGGATCCTGGCCGTAACAGGCAGTCTTGACAAGGCTGGAATTACCCACCGTCCTTGCAGCTTTCAGGGCGTCGGAGGCACTGCGGGCGCCTTTTATCTCCATATGTATCACTTTGGTGGCACCCTCTCCGTCTCGCACGATCATTTGGGCCAACTCACCCATGACAGTCTCGAGGCCCTGGGCAAAACCTTTAGAGTCCGCTTCTGTCAGGGCCGTGTTCCCTGCCATACCATTGGCCATAACCAGGACCGTGTCATTGGTGCTGGTGTCTCCGTCTACCGTAATTCGATTAAATGTGGTCTCAACCGAGGAAGAAAGTACGCCGTTCAGGTCATTAGAATCGATCCCGATATCGCTGACAATAAAGCAGAGCATGGTGGCCATATTCGGCATGATCATGCCGGCGCCTTTTGCAACACCCAGAATCCGGTAAGGCCGTCCCCCGGCGTGACCCTCAAAATGGCTGATCTTGGCAAATGAATCCGTGGTCATAATTGCCCGGGCCGCCGTGGGTATTCCATCCGGGGAAAGACGTTCAACCAAAGCGGGCAGGGCTTCTGCAATCCTATCCACATTCAGTGGTTGACCGATAACGCCTGTGGAGGCCACGAGCACCTCATCAGATCCAATACCCAGCTTATCCGCCACAAGTTCAGCGGTTCGGCGGGCATCATTAAACCCTGCTTTTCCGGTGCAGGCATTGGCATTTCCCGCATTGGCGATAATGGCCCGTGCCCGTCCGCTTTTAATATGTTCCCGGGTCAGGATAACAGGAGCTGCCACGACTTTGTTGGTGGTAAACACTCCTGCAACTGCCGTTTCCCTTTCTGAAACAATCAGTGCCAGATCCAGGCCCTTGTCTTTTTTAAGGCCGGCCTTCACTGCTGAAGCCTTAAAGCCCTGAACCATATACTCACTTTGTTGCATCACTTATTAGCCCCGCAGCACTTTTTATACTTCTTCCCGCTGCCACACGGGCAGGGGGCATTTCTCCCTATCTTCTTTTCCTTGCGTCGGATCGTGACGGGCTGTGACCCGTCGCCTCCGTGGCTTAATTGTAAAGGTTTTTTCTTCTTCCTCGGTATCTCCTCAGGGCGTTGCCGTATCAGTTGTATCCGGAAAAGGGTGTTCAGTGTCTCCTCCCGAATCCTATCCATAAGCTCTTCAAAAAGGGCAAATCCTTCCTTTTGGTACTCTTTGAGAGGATCAAGTTGTCCGTAACCCCTGAGACCAATTCCCTCCTTCATATGTTCCATGTCCTGAAGATGGGCCACCCACTGGTTATCGATGATCTGAAGAATCACAAACCGCTCAAGCTGCTCCAGGTCTTCCTTTCCAAATAGTTTTTCCTTCTGCTGGTAGGCGCTGCGGACCTGTTCTCCGACTAAATCAGTCAAATCCTCCCATTTCAAACCGTCAAAGGCCTCTTCTCCAATATCTTCCGGGCCAATTTTTAGCCGAAATCCGAACAGCCTGGAAATGTTATCCGTCAGGCTCTGGATTTCCCATTTTTCGGAATACTCCTTGGGATCGATCCATTTTTCCACCAGTGCCGCAACCTTCTCATCTATCATTCCCTCGATAATCTCTCCGAGTCCATGGCCATCCAGGATGTCTTTCCGAAGAGAATAGATGATTTCCCGATGTTTGTTCATCACATTATCATATTCGAGCAAATGCTTTCTTATATCAAAGTTGTGTCCTTCCACTTTTCTCTGGGCATTCTCGATACCCCGGGAGATTAAGGCGTGTTCAATAGGTTCGCCCTCTTCCATGCCCAGACGCTCCATGATGGATGAGATCCTCTCAGACCCAAATATCCTCAGAAGATCGTCTTCAAGGGAAAGATAAAAGCGTGATGACCCAGGATCACCCTGCCTTCCTGCTCGGCCCCTGAGCTGGTTATCGATACGACGGCTCTCGTGTCTCTCTGTCCCCAGGATGTGGAGGCCACCCAGATCTGTTACACCTTCGCCAAGGACAATGTCGGTTCCACGGCCTGCCATATTGGTGGAAATAGTCACATTTTTTTTCTGCCCGGCATTGGCGATAATCTCCGCCTCCTTCTGATGATGCTTGGCGTTGAGCACGGAATGGGGAATTCCTGCCCTTGCAAGCATCTTATCCAGCATTTCCGATTTCTCAACGGAAACGCTTCCCACCAGGACAGGCTGACCCCTGTCATAGAGGTCTTTAATCTCATCAACAACGGCCTTAAATTTTTCCCTCTCAGTCTTATAAATCACATCGGGATAGTCGGTTCGGATCATCTTCTGGTTTGTGGGAATGACCGTCACATCCAGCTTATAGATATTGTTGAATTCAGCCGCCTCAGTATCGGCCGTTCCGGTCATCCCGGCGAGTTTTTCATACATCCTGAAAAAATTTTGAAATGTAACTGTCGCAAGGGTCTGATTCTCTCCTGCAACACTCACACCCTCCTTGGCCTCCACGGCCTGGTGCAATCCATCACTCCAGCGGCGGCCCGGCATCATACGGCCTGTAAACTCATCAACAATCATTATCTGACCGTCTTTGATAACGTACTGGACATCCTTTTCAAAGAGCCAGTAAGCCTTGATAAGCTGCTGGGTCGAATGCAGGAGCTCCGATGTTCTCATGTAGTGGTCTTCAAGTTCCTTGATGCGTTCAGTTTTTTCCTCGTCACTCAATTGCTCATCTTCCCGAACAGAGTGGCTGTCCGCATCTATGTCAGGGAGCATAAAATCACCAAGCCCACCACTCGAAAGCAACTTGATCCCTTTCTCACAGAGTTCCACTGAATTGCTCCGTTCATCAATGGTGCAGTAAAGGGTCTGATCCAATTCAGGCAAAAGCTTTTGTGAACTCAGCATGCTCTCTGTCCTATCTATCTGCTTTTTCAGGGCCTGATTCTCAGAAAGAATATCCAGAAAAACAGGATTCTTGGGATCACCCCTTTTGATCTGAAGGAGTGTTTCAATGGTCTTTTCCTGCAAATCCCCTGACCCAAGTCCCTCCCTCGCCTCTGTCAGAAGTGAGCGGATGACCGAGGCCTGCTTTTTCCTTAAATTAATGACAAGAGGTTTGACCTCCATATAGGTCTTGTTCTCACTATGCTCCACCGGGCCGCTAATAATCAACGGGGTCCTTGACTCATCAATAAGGATACTGTCGACCTCATCCACGATGGCATAATAAAAATCCCTCTGAACAAAATCGCTGAAGTCAAATTTCATGTTATCCCGGAGATAATCAAAACCAAATTCATTATTGGTTCCATAGGTGATGTCACATTCATATGCGTTTTTCCGCTCTGAATCATTCATCCCATGGACAATTACCCCCACAGAAAGGCCCAGGGCCTTATAGATTCCTCCCATCCATTCGGCATCCCGTTGTGCCAGATAATCATTGACCGTCACCAGGTGAACTCCACGACCCGTCAGGGCATTCAGATAAAGGGGAAGCGTCGCAGCCAGGGTCTTCCCTTCACCTGTCTTCATTTCAGCAATCTTGCCCCGGTGAAGCACAAGACCTCCGACTAACTGGACATCAAAGGGCCGCATTCCCAGTGCCCTCACAGATGCCTCTCTCACCGCAGCAAATGCCTCCGGCAGGAGCTGGTCCAGGGGCTCCTCCCTTGATATTCGCTCTTTGAACTCCGAAGTCTTTGCCTGAAGCTCTGCATCCGAGAGGGACTGGAAATCCGGTTCAAGACTGTTGATCTTGTCCACAAGGGGAGCCATTTGCTTCAGTTCCCGCTCATTTTTACTACCAAAAACACCTTTTATAACTTTTCCAAACATGGTTTCCTGCCGAATTATTGAAATTTACCAGACATTGGTGGCCTGTATCATATTACTGGATCGACAAAACCCAATGCCGCTAATATTAAAAAACTTTTACTCTCAAAAATCAAGGAATTATATGCTGATGTGTCTTTGCTGAGACCGACAAAGGATCCTGAATTTGAGATAGGAAGGATGGTTAATGGCACTAATTAAGGACATATCGCAGGGGATCAACCGCAACCCTGTTCAGATGAACCTCATAGTGCAAGTGGGGTCCAGTAGATCGACCACTATTACCTACGAGGGCAATTGTCTCGCCCCGTTTAACATATTGCCCCGTTTTTACCAGGGACTTTTTGAGATGGCCATATCTGGTGATCACACCATAGCCGTGGCTAACGGATAACACCTTTCCATATCCATGGTCACTATAGATTTTTGACACAATCCCATCTGCCGGGGCAACGATTGGTGCACCCATCCTGGTGGCTATGTCAATTCCCCTGTGGAATTCCTTTTTGCCCGTAAAGGGGGAAATTCGATATCCGAAACGTGAACTCAGCCATCCTTTGGTTGGCCAAATTGATGGTGTGGAGGCAAGAAGTACGTTTTGATTCTCGAGGAATTTGTGAAGCTCGGTTTTATCTTTTTCACAAAGCGCTATTTCACGGTCAAGGTTATCTATTGCACTGTGCATTGAACGAACGATGTTTTTATGGGTTTTGGCCATATTATTTTGAGGCTGCAACAGCATCGGGTCAGAGCCACCAACACCCTGAAATTCTTTATTGTCTTCACTGGTTTCCAGGTTAACCATAGTCCTTAATTTACGGTCAAATTCCCTCAGCTCGTACAATTTTTGGGTGGTCTGATCAATTCGCTTTGCCAGGTGGTCTAACTGCCTCTTCTGCAACTCGTTTTCCTTCTCCAACCGAACCAGTTGAGGCGAATGGATTTTCATGGACTGGTAATCCCGGATGATAAAGACGAGGAAGGCAGCACAAGAAACAAGGATGAGAACAAAAAAAACGGGCAGAAAACTTGGGACCTTAAATCGCTTGACCCTGTTTGTAGCATCAGGTACCAACAGTATTGTAGTCTTTTTAAAAGCCACAAGATACTCGAATTAAAGGGGAACTTAACTAAAAATGTAACCGTTCACGGGTTCAAAGGTTTACCCGCCTTTGGCGGCGCTGAACGTTGAACCCTCGTATGTGACTCCGCAACGCTGGATTCTCTTTTTCGATCAAACTGGCCGCTTCGGCGGTCAGAGGCGGCGCTGAACGTTGAACCCTGAAACTGTAAACGGTTACCAAAATTTAAAATAGCATATCTGGACATGTAGCGTCAACCCCCAGCAATTTTTTGTTTTAAAAAAATATCATTTGGTTTTTCTCTTACTTAAACGGTCAACTGACATCGCTTTGAATTTAGGGGCTCTGCCCCAATTGGAATGATGGAACAATGGAATTGTGGAATGATGGGTTTCAAGAAAACAGATTTCAAAGGGCACATTTTTGCATTAATTTTCTTGTCCTGATGTAGTATTTTAAGTAGCAAAAGCAGAAAATAGCTGCCTGATGAGTATCATCAAAAAATGTAGACTCAACATTTTTTGTAGAAAGTGTGTTATTTTCCACTTTCCATACCCAGTGTTGCAATATTCCACTATTCCATCATTCCATGTGGCTTACAAAAAAATATAGCCACAATAAATACTATAATGCCAATAAGTTGCACAAGTTCCGAGACGTTAAATTATTGCGGAGAAAAAAATGGAATTTTCATACACTCAAAAAAGAGAATCGCACAGCTATGCGCAAAGATCAGTAGCCATGGGACCGCAGGGTATGGTTGCGTCAAGCCAGCATTTGGCAACTCTTGCCGGATACAAGGTCTTATTAAAGGGCGGGAACGCCTTAGATGCGGCAGTGGCCATGGTCAGTACATTGAACGTTGTTGAACCTCATTCCGTGGGAATAGGCGGAGATGCCTTTGCGCTCATTTATTTAGCCAAACAAAACAAGATCATAGGCATGAACGCAAGTGGAAGGGCGCCCTATAAAGCTGATTTGGCCTATTTCCATGAAAGGGGAATGAGGGCTATGCCCGAAAGAGGTATCCTGGCGGTAACTGTTCCGGGTGCCTTGCATGGCTGGGCACAGGCAGTGGAACGGTATGGAAGTTTGAAACTCGGCGATTTGTTCGAAGATGCTATATATTATGCGGAAAACGGGTTTCCCGTTACAGAGATTATTTCCGGCGAATGGAAAAACGCGAAAGACATTCTTCTTGCCCATACATCTGCTTCAAAAAGCTATCTGATTAATGGTGATGCCCCGAAACCCGGGCAGCTTTTCAAGAATAAGCACCTGGCTCAAACCTACCGCAAAATTGCCCGTGAAGGCATTGATACATTTTATGAAGGAGAAATCTGTAAGGCCATCGTGGACTTTTCCCGCCAAAACAGCGGGCTTTTTTCATTTGAAGATTTCAAGGCTCATACTACAAGCTGGGTAGAGCCAATATCGACAAATTACCGTGGGTATACCATATATGAACTTCCTCCCAACGGTCAGGGTATTACTGAACTTGAGATGCTAAACATCCTGGAAGGTTACGATATAGCGAGTTTGGGGCATAATAGCGCAGACTACCTCCACCTCCTAATTGAAGCAAAAAAGATCGCCTTTAGTGATCGAGACTACTTTATTACCGACCCTGAATTTGAAAGCGTCCCATTAGATAGGCTGCTTTCCAAAGAATATGCAAAAGAGTGGCTAAAAAAGATTGATTACCATAAGGCCATGGTCCCCCCTGTCCCTTATTCAAATGCAAGAGGTTCCGACACCGTATTTGTCACAGCAGTAGACCAGAACAGGAATGCGGTTTCCCTTATTAGCAGCGTTTATATGGCTTTTGGTTCGGGAATGGTGGTGGATGGGACAGGTATTATCCTTCAGAACAGGGGACACTCGTTCTCCCTGGATCCCCACCACCCAAACCGCCTTGAACCGCACAAGCGGCCAATGCACACCATCATACCGGCAATGGTATTCAAGGACGGACGTTTTTTGGTGAGCTTCGGCGTTATGGGCGGTGACATGCAGCCGCAGGGGCATGTGCACTTTTTGATCAATCTCATTGATTTCAAAATGAATTTCCAGGAAGCAGTGGATTCACCCCGGATAAGGCATGTACAGGGTAAAGAGGTCTATTTGGAGGAGGGAATTTCCAGCAAATCAGCATCGGCGCTTAAGGAAAGAGGACATCATATCATTGACGCTCCACCTTCAGTAAACCAGGTCGGTGGTGGGCAGGCCATTTATCTAAATCGTGCCCAAAATGTGCTGTTTGGTGCATCTGACAGGAGAAAAGATGGATGCGCAATTGGATTTTAGGGTGATTGTCCTTTAAGTTGCTGAGCAAGCTTGGAAACTGAGGTGCATTTTCACTCATAGGATAGTGAACCGGCAAGAAAAATGATGTGATGGCCGATTAAGAGTTGAAAATTCCGAATAGCTGCGTTATACGTGCTTTTTTGAAAATATTTGCATGTTTATGCATTGGAAACCCTGACGCTGGAGGGGAAGATGAATATAGCTTTTATAGATGGCCCTGTATTTATTGGCAATGGCCGTGTACTGGACAATGCCACCGTTGTGGTTGAGGGAGAACATATCGTCAAGGTGGCGGCAGGAGACGTTGCGATTCCTCAAGGAGCTCGGAAAATACCCTTGGCCGGGCGGATGCTCTTGCCGGGCTTTATAGATTGCCATGTGCACTTCTGTTACGATGCCAGCGCTTACCCCAGCAATGTGCTCATGAATGAAGCGCTTCCAATGACCACGCTCAAGGCGGCCCGCCATGCTCGGCAGACCCTGATGGCCGGAGTGACCACGGTGCGCGACATGGGGGGGAAGGACGGCATCGATTGCGTAATCCGCGATGCCATCCGCGCCGGCTTGATTCCGGGCCCCCGAATGTTGGCCAGCGGTCGGGTCATATGCATCACCGGCGGGCAGTCCTGGCGGTTAGGTCGCGAAGCGGATGGGCCGGTTGAGGTGATGAAGGCCGCCCGTGAACAGATCAAAGCCGGTGCCGATTGGGTCAAGTTCATGGCCACAGGAGGCGTTTTGACGCCCGGAGTCGAACCGGGCAATGTCCAATTCAACGAGGATGAGCTGCAGGCGGGAATCCGGGAGGCCCATAAGGCGGGGAAGAAAACGGCCACACACGCCCAGGGCAGGCAGGGGATTCTAAATGCCCTGAAGGCGGGGATTGACAGCATCGAACACGGCATTTTTCTGAATGAGGAGATCATCGCTTTGATGGTTAAGGCTGATGTGCCGCTGGTGGCAACCCTCTCGGCTCCTCATCATATCCTGCACAAGGGCGTGGAGGCAGGGATTCCTGCCTTTGCGGTCGACAAGACCCGCCGGGTGAAGCCCTTTCACGCGGCGAGCATCCGCATGGCGCGGGAGGCCGGCGTGCGGATTGCCATGGGAACCGACGCGGGAACCCCCTTCAATCGGCACGGAGAGAACCTCGGGGAGTTGGAACGTCTGGTAGAGGTGGGCTTTTCACCCGCGGAGGCGCTGCAAGCCGGAACCAGCATCGCGGCCGGGGTGCTGGGACTGGAAAAGGAAATCGGCACGATCGAGGAGGGCATGCTGGCCGATCTGATCGTCGTAGCTGGCAATCCGATTGAAAATATGGAGGCCCTGCTCGCGGGGGAAGCCGTCCAGCTGGTTATGCAGGGTGGCAGTTTGGTGAAGGGTCAGAATAGTGACCTTCAAGGAAAACCTTAACAGAATTGGGAAGAGAGGAGAAATCGCATGGGAAAATTTAGAAAATGTTTTAAGACAGTTGTTCCTTTGTCTGCGCTGGTCATGGTGCTTGTCTTTGGCCTGACGCTAATTGATGCCCGCGCCGAGATCAAGGAGCTTAAAATCGGCATCGGCATCGACGCAGACAACTTTAACCCGCGCGAGCAGACCACATCGCTCGTGATGAACATCTGCGAGCTTGTCTACGACACGCTTTTTCACAAGACGGCGGATGGAAAGCTGGAACCACGCCTGGTCACCGGATACGATGTATCCCAGGACGGGCTGACCTATACGTTGCATGTCAGGAAAGGGGTTACCTTTAGCGATGGAACGCCGCTTGACGGCAAGGCGCTCAAAGAGAATTTTGACCAGGTGCTGAACCCCGAGGTCAGGGTTCCACAGCGTTTTGTGGTCAGCATGATAAAGACGGTGAAGCTGGTAGATGACTATACCATCAGCCTTGAATTGAAATACCCCTTTGCCCCCTTTGCCGATCGATTGGCCCTAATCACTGTCAGCCCTGTTTCTCCGGCGGCTATGAAAAAGTACGGTCAAGATGTGCGCAAAAATCCGGTAGGTGCCGGTCCCTACATCTTCAAGGAATGGGTCAAGAGCGATCGCATCGTCCTGGTGCGCAACGAGAAGTACTATGGTCGACGACCCACGGTCGAGCGGCTGGTCTACAAGATTGTCCCGGAGGGCACCACCCGCGAGGCGATGCTCAGAACCGGCCAGCTTGATATCATCTACGACCCGATGCCTTCAAACGTTGCCGGCCTCCAGGCCGATCCCAACCTCACCGTGGAGATGCCTTTGAAGACAAAGACCATCTTCATGGGTATGAACTTCAAGAAGGGCGTCACCACCAACAAGCTGGTGCGCCAGGCTTTCAACTATGCGGTTGACAAGAAGGCGATAGTCAAGAAAATACTCTTTGATACGGCCGTACCCATGGAAGGCCCGATGTCGCCGCTTGTTTTCGGCTTCCATAAGATGGACAAACAATACGATTATAATCCTGAAAAGGCCAAGGCACTCTTAAAGGAGGCCAATTTTGACTTTTCCAAGACCGTCCAAATGCGTACGCCCAACGGGCGCTACCTCTTCGACCGGCAGATTTCCGAGGCCATCCAGGCCTATCTGCAGGCCATCGGTGTCAAGGTTGAGCTGCGATCCTATGATTGGCCGACTTATGTAGCCGGTCTGCTTAAGCCAATCGACAAATCTGAGCTGGAGCTCTTCCTTTTGGGCTGGCGCTCGTCGGATATGGATGCCGATATTCACCTCTGGGGCCAATTTCATTCCAGCTCCGCACCACCCAAGGGGTTGGGTGCGGCCCATTATGACAGTCCTGATTTTGACAAGGCCATCGAGGCGACCCGCCTTGAGCAGGATCCTGCCAAGCGGCTGGCCCTTTTCAAGAAGGCTTCGGAAATTGTCTGGGATGATGCTCCCTGGATCTGGCTGCATGTTGAGAAATTCCTCATTGTTCACCGCACCAATATCAAGGGACTGGAGCTGTTAAGCACCGAAATGTTCTATCCGACCTACGCCACCATGGATTAAGAGGTAATGGCAAACGGCAAGCCGACGGCCCGGAACCAGGAAGGTAAGGGCCGTCTGCTATGCCGGGTAAAGATTCAGAGGCTTCGGTATGCTGCAGTATGTGGTTAATCGTATTTTTTCGACGATTCCGGTTTTGCTGGGGATATTGCTGCTGCTTTTCTTGATGCTGCGGATGCTCCCCGGATAAGGCATGTACAGGGTAAAGAGGTCTATTTGGAATCGGGCATTTCCGGGTCAACGGCATCCGTGCTACAAGAGAAGGGGCATGATACCATGATGTCTTCCCCGGCAATCAATCAGGTCGGAGGCGGGCAGGCCATTTATCTAAATCGTGCCCAAAACGTTCTTCTGGGCACATCTGACAGAAGAAAAGACGGGTGTGCTATAGGGTATTAAGCCTGTTGGTTTTTAAGAGGTGGGTAGTTTAAGCGACACCACCATGACCCAGCAGGTCCAACGCGACCCGACAATACATCTCCACCCCAAGGAGCAAGACATCCTCGTTAAAATCGAATTTTGAATGATGGAGATTGGCACCCCCTTCTCGGCCGACCCCCAGGAAAAAGAAACAGCCTTTTGTTTCCTGCAAATAGTAAGACATGTCCTCTCCGCCCATCGTCGGTTCGGGTTCCACTACCCGGTCTTTGCCCACCACCTTTTCCGCACACGCTCGAACCGTTTGTGAGAAGGCTTCATCGTTTATTGTCGGCGGGTAGCTGAATTGGAAGTTCAACTCGTACCTGGCTCCCATGGATTCACAGACCCCTCGAACGACTTTTTCGATACGCACCTCCCAAGTTCGCCAGATCTCCGTATCAAAGGTCCTGGTGGTTCCCGACATCTCGGCCACACTTGGAATGATATTGAAGGCCGTACCGGCGTGAAACCTGCCGATGGTTAGGACCGTCGGGTCGAGCGGGTTCATGTGCCGGCTCACGATGCGTTGGAGCGCACTGACAACCTGAGTGCCCACCTCCAGGGCGTCGACGCACAAATGCGGCATGGCCCCATGGCCGCCCTCCCCGATGATCCTGATATCAAAGCGGTTCATGGCCGCCATGAACACCCCTGGTTTGATACCGATTACCCCTTCCGGAATGCCCGGCCACATATGACAGCCCAGGGCATAATCGACCCTGGGATTCTCCATCACCCCGGCATCGATCATGGGCTTTGCACCACCAGGTCCTTCTTCAGCAGGCTGGAACACGAATTTGATATTCCCGTTCAGTCTATCGCGGATCTTATTGAGAACCCTAACTGCTCCCAGTACCATGGCCATGTGGGCGTCATGCCCGCATGCGTGCATGGCGCCTTGGTGGATTGAGGCAAAGGGAAGCCCTGTTGCTTCCTCGATAGGAAGGGCATCCATGTCGGCACGGATCATCAGGGTCGGGCCGGGCCTTTTCGTATCCATCAGTCCTACCACACCGAACTGGGCAATTCCGGTTTGGACTTGAAGTCCCTCTCTGGTCAAGGAATCTGTCACATAGGCGGATGTCTTACGTTCTGTGTAGGCGGTTTCTGGAATCCGATGGAGGTCTCGACGGGTTTGAATGATGAGATCTTTCTGTTCAACCACATGCTTTTTGATGTTTTTCATGGCATTTCCTCTTGGGACATTGAGATGGTTTCAAAGCAGGTCAATACTTGCTTCAGCGAATAAAAGATTTCCTTGCCGGAACTTCACCAATATGGCACATATTTATTTGTTGAATCAATGGAAAAGGATTTGCGCTGGGCATCGGGGTCGAAATTACTGGCCCAAAGCATCATGCTTCTCGTCAAAGAAGTAGGCTTAGCCAAGCCTTTTCCCTTGTGCTACAAATCAAACGCCAGAATCCATAGACGATTCCCCTGAAAATAAAGATTGAAAAACCTAAATCTCTATGATATTTGTAAAATTGTGGTTTTTTTCGAGGCTGAAAGGAAAATCAAATTCTGGAGGTAAATATGACCATTGCTTTTCTTGATGGTCCCGTGTTTGTCGGCGACGGCAGGATCCTGGAACACGCGACTGTTCTTGTTGAAGGAGAAAGAATCGTGAAGGTACAGGAGGGGAATGTCGCGATCCCCAATGATGCACATAAGATACCACTGGACGGGCGAACCCTTCTGCCAGGCTTTATTGATTGTCATGTTCACCTCTGTCTGGATGCCAGCCCGGACCCAATGAGCGCCAGCTTGGCCCAACCGATGACCATAAGCGCCTTGCGGGCAGCGGATTTCGCTCGTCAAACCATCATGGCGGGCGTCACATCGATTCGTGATATGGGGGGAAAGGATGGCATTGACATTGGCCTTAAACAGGCCATCCAGTCGGGGTTGATTCCGGGACCCAGAATGCTCGTGAGCGGTCGATTGATCTGTATGACCGGTGGTCACGGGTGGCAGATGGGTCAGGAAGCGGATGGTCCCGACGAAGTGCGTAAAGCTGCCCGAGACCAAATTAAGGCAGGCGCAGACATAGTGAAATTAATGGCTACAGGCGGTGTAATGACGCCTGCGGTAGAACCTGGAAGTGAGCAGCTCACCGAAGAGGAGCTTCGGGCAGGAATCCAAGAGGCCCACAAAGCAGGGAAAAAAACGGCAACGCATGCCATGGGGACCCAAGGGATACTCAATGCCCTTCGCGCCGGAATCGACAGTATTGAACACGGGATCTTCCTGGATGAAGAGACAATCTCCTTAATGGTGAAAAGAGATGTGCCTCTCATCCCGACCCTCTCGGCCCCGTATTACATCGAGAGAAAGGGGGTTGAAGCCGGGATCCCTGAATTTGCTGTGGAGAAAACTCTCCATGTTAAGCCTTTTTATCTGAAAAGCGTCAGAATGGCCCGGGAGGCCGGGGTACGTGTTGCCATGGGAACCGATGCAGGGACGCCTTTTAACGTGCACGGCGGCAACCTAGGGGAGCTGAAGCGGATGGTGGAAGTGGGTTTCTCACCCATGGAAGCCATCCGGGCCGCCACCCAGATAGCATCTCAGGTTCTGGGATTGGAAAAAGAACTGGGCACAATTGAGGAAGGTAAGCTTGCCGACCTGGTTGTGGTTGAGGGTAACCCTCTGGATGATGTTTCAATTCTGACTAAAAAGGAGGCAATCCGTCTAGTGATGCTGGGCGGTAAATTCGTAAAAGGAAATGACAAAAACCTTTAACTAAAGGAGGAGTCCCATGAAAAACATCACAAAGTGCATCAAAATAGTCGTTATTACGTCCTTTCTAATCGCAGGGCTTGGCCTGTGCCTTGCTCCGCTTAGTGCACGTGCCGAGATTAAGGAACTCACGATCGGCATCGGTGTGGACGCGGATACTTTGAACCCCCAGGAGCAGACCACAACCTTGTTTCAAAACATGTGCGACTTGATTTACGGGAACTTTTTCTTCCAGGATCCGGAAGGGAAACTCCATCCCCGGTTGGCCACCAAGTGCGAGGTGTCCGATGATGGGTTGACTTACACCCTTCACCTGCGCAAGGGAGCGAAGTTCTCAGATGGCAGCGATTTTAACGCCGACGCCGTCAAACTGACCTGGGACCGCATCCTCAACCCCAAAATGAGGGTGCCCCTGCGCTTCTCGGTGGGCATGGTGAAGGAATGCATCAAGATCGACGAACACACCGTGGTGCTCAAACTCAAATATCCCTTCGCGCCACTGACTCCGACCCTTTCACTGTCCCTGGTGTCTCCAATCAGCACGGC
>JAKLQB010000600.1 GCA_022013615.1 Desulfobacterales bacterium
GACCAGGTAGCCCGATTCAAACTGGGCCAGGGTCTCTCCGAGGCTGCACCGTATCTCTTACTGCTGTCAGCAACCCCGCACCAGGGTAAGACCGACGCTTTCCATAGGCTGGTCTCTTTGATCGATACCCAGGCTTTTCCTGATGTGGGCAGCGTCACACGGGACCGGGTCCAACCATATGTGATCCGGACCGAAAAGCGACGTGCTATCACCGCTGAAGGCAAACCCCTCTTCAAACCTCGTAAGACAGAACTTGCTGCAGTGATCACGAAGGATCGCTATCAGGACCACACACCTGGCGAGGTCAGATTTTAGCACGGTTCCGGAAGAAAATTGCAAGATATCCGGATTGGTAGAAATGTTATCAAAGAGGACATCGTGAATCTTGAAATACGTTTCAAAGTGCGGAGTACGGCGGAGCAGATTGTCGACAACTATGACGACTGTATGCACGTCATATTCTACAATCCCGTGCGCATTGAAAAGTTTTATTAGTTGATCTCGAAGGGGATATAGACCAGTATCAAACAATACCCCGGATGCCCGCTCGCTCATGTAGATTGCTACCCACGGCTCATCCAAAAGCCTGCGCCAATCGAGAATGGTGTCGATATAGCGATGAGCATCCTCAGCCGTACTTTCCAGTTCCGGAACAGCGAGAACACTGGCATCTATTGTAACGCTCGGCATGATTCACTCTCCCCGTTGCTTTTTCTTACGCTTGTTCGCTGCAGCTCTCAGAATAGCTTCCGCTTCCAGCTGGCTTTGATCGAAGAATCCTGCTGGCCAATCGAGAACCGCTCCGTATTCGTTGATATGAACATCCCGGAACGAAGACCCCTCGTCCGAGCGTTCCACGAAATAGACTCTTAAAGCTTCTACCCAGGGGTTGCTCTCGATTGCTGCTGCAGTGCGGAAACGGAGTCGATTGATGAGGTACTCGCTGTGCGTTTCAACAATACACTGCTTGCCAAGAGCCGTCATGGACAGAAAAAAGTCACCCAATAGTGTCTGTACTTTGGGATGCAGATGTAATTCGGGTTGCTCGAAGATGAGCGTTGTGTCCAGTTCTGCTAGTAAGCTTGCTACCAGAATAGGAAGTACCTGACTTACCCCAACCCCCACGTGCGTCAGGTCATGTGCCCTCACTGTCCCGGAGACACTTACTTTCAGCTCATGCCCCAGCTTTCCAAGATCGCGGGTCTGGACGGCTTCAGCTACGCCAAGATAGTGAAGCCATTCGACAACCGCTGCTTCAAGCGACCTCGTCGCCCGCTTCACTTTGATTTCTTCCCCAGAGAAGCATGACGTCGGAACATACTGGATTTGCAGCTTTTTATGGAGTTCCAGGACAGCGGCGGTATGTTCGCCCCGCAACCCGACGTCCATGGGGTCTGCTGCAGGAGCTAAGGGGTAGAGCGGTCTTGGCTCGTCACGCAATGGCCCCAGGTAGCGCACGGACATAGAGAAGAATTGGTCGAGATACCAAGAGGCCTCGGCCAGTGCGCCAATAGGTCTTAACGGTATTATCGCGAGATCTTGCTTTCTCTGATTCCGGACGGCTTGTAGGACTCTCTCCGAGAACTCATCAGATTCCTGGAGGGTGCGCCGAATCTCAATTCGAACAGGAGGAGGTAGACGTCGAAGAGCAGAGTAGAGATCATCCAGAGAGACACCAGTGTGGTCTTGCTCAAAAAGCGTGGTCTGACGAGCAAACGAAAAGAAAGACCTTGTGTTCGCGTCCACGCGACTTGCGGTATCTCGGACGAATTCAACCACCTCGGAAGGCACGAGCACTTCCTGCTCTGATTTGAACCGTCGAGAAATTGCTCGGCGTCCCTCGCCGATGAGGACATCGCAGATGAACCGAGCGTCCTCCACAACCATGTCAACTCCGAGAGCTAAACGCTCGGGCAGAAAATGTCGAAGCAGGCACCCTATTGGCTCAGCCGACGCAAAGTCCTCGCGGACTTCATCGAGAGAGTCGCGGTCTAGATCAACTTTGTACATAAGGCTTGATCGGGCTATTGGTTCGTCACCGCCTTCTACGCTCATCCAACGCTGCTTTGCTTCATCCTCCCCATCCGCGCGGCGGACCGTCATATGAGAATCTTTGTCAACGCCTGCCCTATCACGACTGGTGACCCCAAGTTGACTTGAGAAAAGCCTTGGTTGTATCTGGGCCACCTCTCTTTGTGTACTCGTCGGATCCACCTCAAACGCAAACTCGCACGAAACGGAGGACAGGGAACGACGTGATGGACCATAATAGATAGGCCATCTTCGAAAGCCAACCGTTCTCACTCGGCTGGCCTGCAAATCCATATGTGGCTTGCAGGTCCAACCGATGACGATCTGGTTGGCATCGCTGTCGATGCTTCGAAGGTCGTCAAACTGTCCAAGCTTGGCGAGCGCACCGTTGAGTACGACCGAACGCGAACTTACTTTATGTGCCAACGTCTGAGCGACAAGAAGGATCGACTGAATGACTGTGCTCTTCCCGCTGCTGTTCGCACCAGCGAAGATCGTGAGTGGAGCAAACTCGAGGTCTGTCTCTTTCTTTACGGATTTGAAATTGAATAGTTTCCAAGTGGTTATCATTTATTTACTCCATTCGTGTGATCGCCTGATCATACCACATTAAGAGTTTCGGGTCCTCCTGGAGGACGTTTTCGGGTATCTTTTCAGACACCGAGATGATGGTTTTGTAATCGCGCTCCTGCCAAGCTTTCTTGAATCCGGATCGAACCGCTTCCAGGCGAAACACCTTTAGGCGTTTCTGCTTGGATTCACGGTATTCCTCAAACTCACGCATCAGTGCTCGATCGCGCAGTTTTTCCAGGTCACCGGCCTTGTTCGGATCGGGAACATACCAGCGGTCTTTTGCCTTGGGCTTGAGTACTGGATCATCCTTGGCTATGTTGCGCAGTTCCTTGAAGTTCGAGGAAAGGTAACTGTGGATCTGACTGGGAACCTCGCCTTTACCGTCGTAGGATAAAAAGTTTTCTTTTAGTAAATCTGATAATTCCAGAGGTTTTTCATGTTTTTGCCAACCGCCTATCTCCTTTAGGAATTGCGGGTGGATATCTTGGAATGTCTGCGGCTTCTTGGTGAGCTGCTGGTTGAGCCACTGGATGGCCGAGGCCTCATCAGATACGAAAAGCTGAAGTTGGAGGACCTCCTTGACCGTCATGCGTTTCTTGTCATACTCGGCAGCTTGATCTGTCAAGAAATACATACCGTCACGCTCCGGGAAGCGCTGTGATAGACCCCGTTGAAATTCTTGGCTTGAAATTGGGACTGAATATCCTTTGCGTACATAATAAGCTACCATTTGATCGAAAAGTATGCGGGAATCACGTTCAGGAATAGGTATTAGATTGTTTAACTGCTTTTTTATGACGGGAAGATATGACAAATGGGTACGTACAAAATCCCAGACACCTTCTTCGGTAGCCGCTTCATCAAGGAACCGTTCCTCAAATCCTCCGTTGGGCTTGTAGGCAGAAATAATCAAGTCTTGCTTTACTGCGGTGGGTGTTGTGACTACCTTAAAACTACCTTTTTTCTTGTCTAGAGCTGATACATTCGCAATAATAAAACCAGCTTCGGTTAGGGCAGTTTGAATGCTATTCCACACGCTTGCCTTAGTGTTGGAGAATTCAACTGTCATCCAACGGCTAGGTTTGAGAACACGGAATGCTTCCTTGAAACATGCTATCATAAGGTGGCGGTATTCATCCAAACCTTTGCCTTGGGCAGCATTCTCAATAGCCTCTTGCTCGTTTTCAGTAGACACTTTAAGCCATGCTTCCCACAGCGAAGCCAATTCTGAGTAGTACAAATTAGCCCCAAATGGAGGGTCAAGAAAAATGTAATCTATACTTTCTGGTGGAATCTCTGGAAGTTTAGTACTTGATGTCGTCTCACCAATATACCAACTCTTGGAAAATGGTTTAGAAGCTTTAAGACGTCCTTTTAAAGCAGCCTTAATTTGTTTTATGATATTCAGTTCTTTAATCAATGACGGTACATATAGTGTCCCCGAGAGGGGCCCACCACCAGCTCCCCAAACGCCACTTTGATATGTAAAACGGTATAACTTGGTAATCTGAAATGAGACTTTCGTAATTAATAGCATTTGCTTTGGATTAGTGATCGATGATAACAATTTGGCAAGAACATATAAATTCCTCTTCGAATAGAAGTGATGTACATGGGTAATACCGATAGGATCATTACGCCGGGTTTCTTTTCCTTTAATCATTCTCTTTGATGGAAACCA
>JAKLQB010000601.1 GCA_022013615.1 Desulfobacterales bacterium
ACAATCATTGCAATAGCAATTGGGAGCAGCGCCCCTAAGTCACCCAGCGACCCGGAGAATTCAACACGGTTGAAAATAAATGTTGGAAAGGTTTTCTTTGGTTCTTTATTATTATTTTCCATTTGTATGTCAGACATCAAAGACACCCTCTTCTTTTAGATTTTTTTGAAAACAAATCAGCCTACGCGAGAACCTGGGGTCTGCCTCATTCCCCTTGTTATTTTGTGCTTGCGGCCCTAACAACCAGCGCAATGGTCACAACAAGCAATATAAGCCAATTACATATGATAACAACTGCTGCTATCCGGTTGATTGGCTTTTTTTTACCCATCATTTCTTTAGCGCGGATCCTGCAGTCATCCATGACTTTCTCGGGAATCATTTTTATCGCAACAGCAACCCCAAGAGGTATCAAGACAAGATCATCGAGATACCCCAAGACAGGAATAAAATCAGGTATCAGATCTATCGGGCTGAATGCGTACCCAACCACAAGGGCGACAAATGCCTTGGCGTACCAGGGAACTCTGGGATCCCTATAAGCGAGATATAGAGCGTAGATCTCGATCTTTAAGTGTCTTAACTTTTGTTTCCATCTCTCAATAGTCCGGAGTTGGCTCAATATGATCACCTTCAATCCAGAAGTTTAAAACAAAACCAGTTATTCAGGTTGCCTAAAACGGTGCTGTACAGTCACTCGGGCGCTTTCTCTTCAGAGACAGGGTCCACATGGACAATGACCCGGTCGAGATCCTCGATTTCTTCAGCCAAGCAACTCTCCACTGCCTTGGCTATTCTGTGGCCCTCAGCCACAGTTAGTTGACCATCCACTACAATGTGAGTTTCCATTTGGTAAAGCCCCCCTGAGGTTCGGACCCTCAAATCATGCATATCGTACACACCTTTTACGCTACGGGTGCAATCACTGATTTTGTTCAGGATTTCGGGTGGAGGAGCGGTATCAGTAAATTCACGTAGACTGTTTCTGAGGATATCAAGGCCGACTTTTACTATGAAGAAAGATACTAAAAGGGCGGCAAATGAGTCGAGTATGTGCCAGGAAGGGTTGATGAGCGTTCCCGTGACACCCAGCAAGACAGCCACAGAGGAAAGGGCGTCCGAGCGGTGATGCCATGCATTGGCTATAATAAGCTGGCTTTTGATGCGCCGCCCTACGCGTACCGTGTAATGATAGAGTGCCTCTTTTAAAGCGATAGAAACGCCGGCCCCTATCAGGGCCAGACTTGTGGGGTGGTGTTCAGTATGATGATAGATATTCAAAGCTGCATCAATCCCCAGATACAAGGCCGTGGCAATCAAAGCCAACCCCACAATGGCAGACGCCAGGGTCTCAATGCGGGCATGGCCAAAAGGGTGTCCTTCATCGGGAGCCTTCCCGCCAATCCTGAGACCGAGCAGTACTATGACGTCGGTGAAGAGATCGGAAACGGAGTGGACCGCATCCGCTATGAGGGCCTGGCTATGACCATGTATTCCCGCAATGAACTTGAGCACTATAAGCAAGGTGTTGGCAACCGCCCCCACCCACGTAACCCTCTGACCCGCGCGGTCTCTTCCTTTATCAAGTTGTGACATCAGTTCTCTCCAAGTTTCCGGCCACAGCAAGCGCCTGCCCCCTTCCAAGGGGAAAATCAAGGCCAAGTCCTGCTTGCGTGAATTCTTCACTATTTAGCGACTGATCATCAGTCAGTTTAGTATGTCCACCGTACCATCTCAAGTATTTTCTTGCAGCACATTGCCAAAGGGTAGCGGAAAAAATTCCTTTTCAAATTAAGTTGAGATTAAGGACCATAATGTGGTTAATTGGGAAGAAATTTCC
>JAKLQB010000602.1 GCA_022013615.1 Desulfobacterales bacterium
GCGACTAGTTTGACCAATTGCTTCTGATTTAGGTTGACCACCGCTTCCTTCAATTCAGACCAAGTTGGCCTGCTGGATGTGCGTTTAGCCACCAGAGTCATTCCTCCTTCACTTGTCACCGACTTGGGTGAGAGGCTGGCATAGAGCACCAGCGAAATGCCAGCCTCTCTCCACACAAAGGTTGGGCGAAACGTAGTTATTTAGCTTGCTACGCGCAAGGCTTCTTGCGCCTCTTTAGGCAGTTGTACGGAAATGAAATAGGATTCTGGATAAAGATAATCTTCGCCTGACTCGTCAACGACTCTCAAGTACCCTTCTTTCGAGGCCTCGTTGTCAGGTAAAACCTGATATATCTTTCGCCGCTCCAAATCTTCACAATCCTTATTTTCTATGCAAAGCATAAATATACGTTTTTCGGTATTTTGTTCCATAGTTTTAATCCAATAACCTTTTAATTTTCATTTTCTTTCTGCCAATTCTTGGATGTGTTTTGGAAGCTTTTAGTATTCTTTCTAAAAAGAAGGGGAGGTGAAATGATTCATAGCTTTTTAAATATCCCTTTCTTGAAATCCGACACTGCTCTGTTGGCAATGTCGTCAAATTTTCCCGAAGCCACGTCTTTCTCAAATTGCTTGTCCCATTCTGATGTATCAAACTCTTCAAACCATGATCGAAATTCTTTAAGTTGCACTTCAGGCAATCCAGCTACTTCTTTTTTTATTTGTTGGACCAACATCATAGCTTCACCTCACTTTTTTTCTGCCATAACGCCCAGCTTGAGAGGTGCGAATGGCGCGTAGCGGAAAGAGCATCTTTCTCCAAGCTGATGTTCGCCGAAAAGCGGCGACTATTCATAATGGGTCCACATCCGGATGATCTTGACCGTCCGGATATCATCTAAAATTTGGTAGACAATCCGATGCTGGATATTGATCTTCCTGGAACAAGCGCCGGCCAGATCACCAACCAATCTCTCATATGGGGGCGGAGTGCGATAAGGATCCTCTCTGAGAACGTCGAGGAGCCGCTCGGCTTGTGGCTTTAAACCGGAATGGGATAGTCTCTTGGCGTCTTTTTTGGCTTGCTTTGTGTAAACCAGAAGCCAGCTCACCACTCAAGCTCCTCTGCACACTCTTCAACCGGAGTTTTCAACCCCTCGCGAATCGATTCCCGCATTCCTGGTATAGATGACAGGTATAATGTTTCTTGGATTGCTCTCCAGTCTTCTTCAGAGACGAGGACAGCCGAGTTTCGTTTCCCAACAATTTGGATTGGATCATGGGAATCTGCAACATCATCGACGAGGGTATAGAGCCGCTTTCTTGCTTCGGTCGCTGTAAGGGTAGGCATTGTTTAGTACCTCCTTTTTGTAACGTACGGCATATCGTACGCTACAAAAAGGGGCAAGTCAAGCCATTAATCGGCGAACATAGATTATAAGGACTATTTTCCGTAAAATAAACTTTAAGAGAAATTCCTTCTTGTGGGCTATGGGTGATTTACCCCGTGAAATGTTTACCAAGTGAAATGCAAAGCCTATTTCACAACGGCGTAGCCTATTTAACTGGGGCAAAGCCTATTTAACTGGGGTATGCCACACATAGCCGGGGATGTAATGACGATTTGCCCTTGCTATCTTACTGCTGCTTTCTTAAACGACCCTTTTTGATATGAAAATTGAAGGTTTAAGCCCAAAAATAAGAAAAAAACCGATAATATTATAAATATATCGAATAGTTAGCTTGGTTCGAATCCCATCTCCGAATCTATTACTGATATGTATTTTTTATCCATAGCTTTATTTGTATTATGATGCCCAACGCGCTGGCTGAGGGGAGCGCTTTTTATAGTGCTTCCCTCTCCAGCCAGATGTTATCCGGTGACTTTTTGCCTTGACATACTCGGAAAACATGTGTATAAATACACACCATGGATAGCCGAACAATTATCAAGACTCTCAAACAAAATGGTTGGCGCGAAGTGGCAAAAGTCGGCTCCCATTCTCAGTTTCGGCATCCAACCAAAAAGGGGCGTGTTACCGTTCCACACCCTAAAAAGGACATACCGATTGGCACCCTGAAAAGTATCGAGCGCCAGTCGGGAATCAGATTTAGTTGAGGTGTAACCATGGCAAACTATATTGCAATCGTACATAAAGACCCCAAGAGCGACTTCGGCGTGTCGTTTCCAGACTTTCCGGGCTGTATCACGGCCGGTAGAAACATCGACGACGCAAGGGACATGGCCCAAGAAGCTCTCGCCCTTCATATTAAGGGCATGTTTGAAGACGGAGAGCAACTGCCAGGCCCTTCAAAGCTCGAAGAAATTATGGCTGATCCCGATTTCGCTGATGCTGCGGCCTATTTGGTCGTTGAGGTCCCTGATGCCAAGCCTCGAACCGTCAGGGTCAATATTACTGTTCCAGAAATGACTCTTAAACAAATTGATGCCGCAGCTAAAAAGCGCGGTATGTCAAGGTCTTCATTTCTTGTTCACGCTGCTCAAAACGCCATCCAGCCTGGCCAATTAGAAGCATCTGTCTAATCCTTTCCTTACGGATAACGGATAAGCTGACTTGGCGCGGTGTTCCATATGTGGATTTTTAGCAACCGCTGTCACTCCGCGCTCGAGTCAAGCGCCTGGTTAGAAATTATGAATTGGGTTATGAATTGTGAATTGTGAATTGGGGTCGGGCCACGTTAACTTATTGAATATTATAGCTTTACGTTCCAAAAACAGGTGTTTTCAGGCCCTATATCGTCCTTTTTGACCCCAAAATGGGCGCCATAAGAAATAGATGACTCTCGAAGTTGATAGGATTCTCGTGCTTAGATGCTTTTTCTTCTAAGGCCAGTACTCCCAGTATTGATTTTACCCTGACACAAAAAAGCCACGTTCCCTTTACTGAATGTGAATAATGCTCTTTTTGCCCTAATAAGATCGATATTGAGGCCAAACAAGGGTGTTTCTACGGTTGTTCTTTAATCGTTTTATGTAGTTATGGTACTCCCATTATTCGTTCTCGCATTCATAATCTATTCGCACCAGCATAGTCCGCCGCGGCTTGAACAGGCTTCCTCACCGCTTCTGCCGTACCGAGGCTGAGGGGCTTGTGCACAGTGAGGAGCTACGAAAAGTAGTGGAGGAAAGGAACTAATCTCGTCCCATGAGCTTATAGACCATAACGTCCCGGCTCTTGCCCTTTACCTTTACGGCGGGGAGTTGCTCCATTTGAAACCTGCCGGTGACCAAATCATGGGTGGTCTGACTCAGAATCACATCACAGGAGAATTTTTTAGTAAGCCCTTGGATCCGGGATGCAAGATTTACCGTATCTCCCACCAGGGCATAGGAACTCCTCTCTTTGCTCCCGATAATCCCGGCCAATACCGCGCCTGTATGAATGCCGATGCCGTGACGCAAGGGCGAAACCCCTTGTGCTTGAAACCGTTCGTTCAATAGGGCCAATCGCTCCCTCATCTCCAGGGCGGCACGCGCAGCCGAGTCCGGGTGATCGTCCCGGGGCACAGGTGCACCAAACACCGCCTCGATTTCATCACCCACGTATTGGAGAATCAGACCCTGGTTTTGCTTGATGGCTTCTGCCATCTCCGAGAAATACTGGTTCATGATTCTGACCACTTTTTGAGGATGGGTGGACTCGACAAAAGGCGTGAAGTCTCTGAGATCGGAAAACAATAATGTGGCGCGGGTCATTTCCCCGTCTAAAGAGACCCTGCCTGCCAAAATCTCATCCCGTATTTCCTGGGTAATGTATTTTCCAAAAGATTCTTTCATTGCCTCAGACTCTTTCAGGCCCTTTATCATCCTGGCAAAGCCCTCGCCCAAGCCGCCGATTTCATCGTTTGAAACAATGCGTATACAAACATCTAAGTTTCCCTTCTCCACCTCCTTCATGGCCTTTTCCATCTCCTTTATCGGAGCGGAAACGCTTTTGGATACAAAAAGCGACAGTACCAGTGACATGGCAACACCGAGCGCCGTAATAAAGAAAATCTGAAACACCAACTCGGAAATAATGTGCCCTCCCATTACGGCATCCGCCGACAGCAACGCCTGTGCCTTGTAGTAAGCAGAGAAGCTGAGAGCTGTCAGTGGGAGCAAACTGATCATAAGAAATACCACGAAAAGTCGGACCCTCACATTCAGCTTAAAGGCGCCGCTCACACGACTCAGATCCCCTTCCGGGAAAAAACTTGGGAGTTCTTTTCGCCACAGACTTTCCCCACAAAAATAGATGAAAAGAACAGTGAAGGAGCCGCCGATACAGGTTATGCCAAAGATCCGTCCCAGACTCTCTGAAAGCGTTATCGAAGGCATCCCAAAAAAGGTTTCCAGGATAGCGGGCATCAGCATGCCGAAAATGAATCCTGCCATGACCCAGGCGATGAGGCTGCTTCCCGCTATTACCGGAATATTCTGAAGGGCCTTCCTCCTTAGTTGTTCGGCTGAAGGCCCGCTGATATCATTTATGGATAATTTACTCTTGAAAAACTCGTCCAGCGGACGAGACCATCGGTTCAGCGTCACCATAATGACTAAAAAAATGAGACCGGTCCCGATGACAAAGAAAATAACATAATGAATAGATGGACCTTCCCCAAAAGTACTATCCGGACCTACCCTGACGAAGGTAAAATAAAGAAAGGTAAGCAATGCACCCATCAGGTTCCCGATGACACTTAAGAGGGTCAGTTTTAACCTCATAATGAACCTCGTTTCTTACTTCACACTCATCTTTTTCATCCAAACCCCATTGAAAATTCCAAATCGAGTCGGGACAAGGCAGTATTCCCCTCAGTTCACTTGTTTTTGGGACGTCTATGTTTATATTCGCTTCTATTCATGGATAAACAAGAAACACACAAGATCACAGGCGTGCCTCATTCCCATCGGCGAGCTGGGACAAGCCTTAACGACTCCCCCGATTCTTTCGGTCAGCTAAATCGGTCAGATTTAATTATATATGTTGAATGTCAATGATTAGAAGCTACGGCCACCCCTTGGTCCTCCTCTGCCACCGCCTTGTCCTCCTCTGCCACCGCCGTATCCCCCTCTGCCACCACGACTTTCGGTGCGAGGGCGAGCCTCATTAACGTTAAGTGCTCTTCCTTTTAGCTCTTTGCCATTTAGGCCATCGATTGCAGACTGCCCTTCAGCTTTAGAGGCCATCTCCACGAATCCAAATCCTTTTGATTGACCACTATGCTTGTCTTTTA
>JAKLQB010000059.1 GCA_022013615.1 Desulfobacterales bacterium
AAAATTCCTAGTTTTCGTTCAGACACTATTTAAGGGGTTTATGAAATGGGAGAATTGATTTACCTAAAGGATGTGGTCACCTTAAAACTTGACCGGGAGAGATGCGTTGGGTGCGGCATGTGCCTGGTAGTATGCCCCCATGAGGTCCTCAGCATGAATAACGGGCATGTCAGGATTGAAAACCGGGATTTCTGTATGGAGTGCGGGGCCTGTGCCCGAAACTGCCCGACAGACGCCGTAACTGTCCGGGCAGGCGTGGGCTGTGCCGCGGCTGTCATCAACGCGGCCTTGGGCCGGAATGCGTCTTCATGTTGCTGCGTGATAGACCCGGATGAGAGTGCCGGGAACGGGGTTAACGAATCAGAAGTGTACAATCGATCAAGCTGTTGTTAAAGATATTGAAAATGATTATTTACGCTTTTTTCTGTGTTCCAATAACCCATTGCGTGTGCTAATATTTCTCATATAATTCTATCGAGTATCAGTTCTTAAGTGTTTCTAAAATATGAACTGGAAAGGGGGGGAATTATGATGCGTAAAAGCCATGAGAAGATCATTGATGAACAAGTAAAAAGATGGGAGATTATGCGTGCGCAGAAGACTGGAAAGGAAGAAGGCATCCCTGTTATTACAGTCTCCAGAGAACCTGGAAGCGGGGGGAGGATAGTGGCAAAAAAGGTCGCCGAGCAATTAGGGCTGGACCTTTTCCACGGTGAGATCATACAGGAGATAGCTGAAAGTGCCGATACAAGCGCCAGAATCCTGGAAACCCTGGATGAAAAGGGGCTCTCAGTTCTGGATGACTGGATTTCCACTCTTGTTAATCGGAGACACCTTTGGCCAGACCAGTACTTAAAACATCTCATGAAGGTTATTGGTACAATAGGAAAACACGGCCGCGCTGTGATAGTCGGCAGAGGGGCAAATTTCATTCTTCCTCGGGAAGTGAGGTTTAGAGTTCGGATTGTGGCCCCTCTCGAAATCAGAGTTCAAAATGTGGCCCATGAGTACGACGTTCCATCTGAAGAGGCCAGACGCCGGGTTCTCAGAGCAGAATCGGACCGCAGGGCCTTTGTGAGAAAGTACTTTCATGCAGATATCACAGATCCTGTCAATTACGATCTTGTGATAAATACAGGGACGTTGAGTATCGATGCTGCTGTGGAGGCGATCAAAGGCGGATTGGGGCGTTAAAAAGATTTGAATCGTTGATTCTGAAGAGATTCTGGAAACTGATTTTTCTTGACTATGCCATTGCGGTTGGAAGGGAAGGTGGTTTGGACAGCCTTCTGGAGGGCTGTCCAAACCACTCAGGCAAGCAGGCTGTCCCAGTCAATGGTCTTGAAGGTTTTATGGAGGTAGTGATCATCGTCGACTATATG
>JAKLQB010000603.1 GCA_022013615.1 Desulfobacterales bacterium
AAAAATATGGCTTGCCCGATTATATCAGGCAGGCGCTTCATATCGCCGTCGGATGGACAGCTATCGGCTCTATCAAATCGCTTCGAATGCCACTGTCGGAGATGATGATAAATGACAATGTCGGATCAGCCCGCAAGGACGCCAGGGCGGCCCGCTGGCTGACGCTGCTGGCGCAACTGGTCTGGTAGGTGACAACTTTGAGCATCTCTTCAATGAGCCAGGCAGGTCCGTACGCATAGCCCAAACGCCAGCCGGTCATCGCAAAGGTCTTTGAAAAGGAGTTGACCACCACAGTCCGCTCAGGCATCCCCGGGCTTTCGCAATACATCTTCAACTTCATCTTCGTTAACTCCATGATTATAGATATGGGGTTGTTTAGTTTCTGGATCAATATAATAACGAATTTTCATTCTGTAGAAACCTTAACTTCATATCATTTAGTAAGCAGAACGGTGCCCATCAGGCGCTGCTATTTGCCGTTGCCTGCATGGGTTGGTTCGGCGTAGGAGTATTATAACTACAAGCGATTCTTCCAGCAAAGTAGGATTAACTAAAAAGTCAATGAAAATGCCGATAGATGCCATTTGCTGGGTTTATGATTTCTGATTAATAGGTTTTATCGGGGCCTTTCCCGATTCCATTGAAGATTATACAACACTGCTGTCCGGGTAATTTCTTTAGATACTTTATAAGCCTATGATATTATTAACAAATAACGATATTTATCTTTTTGAGATTGAATTTTTAAAATTCCAATTTTTGGCTATATTTGGTATGGATTTCATATATTCCGTTATTTCGATTAGGAATCTTCCGGACAGCATATTAGTTATAGTATCAGCAGGTGGATTAAGCGTTTCTAACTTTGAAACAAGAAACATCAAAATCATGCCACGCCAGCCTTACATCTTATCTCAGTTTCTGCGTCTACTGCCCCGATACGAGTTTCAACTTGTTGTGAACAAATATAAAGGAGATTATCATACAAAGCATTTCAAGTGCTGGGACCATCTTGCCTCTATGATGGTTGCTCAAATCCGTCAGGAAGACAGCCTTCGTGATATTGATATCACTCTCAATGCCCATGCCAGCAAATTGTACCACATTGGTATCAAACAATGCCCTAAATCCACGCTTGCCGATGCCAACGAACTTCGCGATTACCGCATATACGAAGAATTTGCCAAAACCTTGATGCACCGCGCCCGGCGTGAGTATGCACAAACAGAACTTGCAGTCGAAGTGGATAATGCTGTTTATGCATTGGATGCTTCCACCATTGACTTGACGTTATCTCTATTCCCTTGGGCAAAATTCCGAAAAACTAAAGGGGCTATAAAGCTGCATGCAATGCTCGATCTAAGGGGAAACATTCCAGCATTTTTGTACATCACCGATGGCAAAGTGCACGATGTCAAAGCTGCACCACAAGTTCCCATTGAACCTGAGGGTATTTACCTGGTCGACCGTGCATATGTAGATTTCTCTTGGTTGTGGTCCATTCATCAGACTGGTGCTTTCTTCGTGACAAGACTGAAAAGATCAATCAAATGGACCCGCGTGCTTTCCCACCCTGTTGATAAGTCCCTTGGCTTGCGTAGTGACCAAGAAATTCTATTAGCCACTAAGAAATCTAAAAGTTTGTATCCCAACCGACTTCGCCGAATAAGCTTTAGGGATGAAACCCAAGGGCGTACTTTGGTTTTCTTGTCTAACAACTTTGTACTTACTGCTGAAACTATTGCTGCTCTTTACAAGGCTCGCTGGGAGATAGAACTTTTCTTCAAATGGATTAAACAAAATCTCAGGATCAAAACTTTCTATGGCACTTCTCCCAATGCGGTAAAGACTCAGGTGTGGACTGCTATGGTTGTATATCTCGTGCTTGCTATTCTGAAAGAACGGTATCATTTGGATTTGGCCATGTCCCAATTATTACACTTTTTGGAGGTTAATCTCTTCGAACAAAAGCCACTGCTGTCGATCTTTCAAACCAATCCGCGTTATAAGCGGCGTGATGAGGATAAGCAGTTAAAATTATTTGACTTCTAAGTTTCCTTCTTCGTAATAAAGATGCGAAAAACTTCGTAAAAGGATTATAATGTTTTTTGACGAAATTACACCCTCAAATCGGCTACTTTATATAAATATAAGATATCATTGAAATATTATCCGGACAATAGTGAACTTTTTTATGTGGGAAGATCCAGCCCAATTCGGGAGCTTTTTTACCTTTTCCTTGATGATCATAGCCTTTTTTGGGTCCTATAATCTCTACAATTATCACCTGATATTTTCCTGGAAAGAACATCTGGCAGGTCTTGGCAAATCATTTACTTGGAGCCTGTTGAGTCTCGGAATTGTTGTTTCTCTCTTCACGTGGTCAGGTCTTTTTAGCAATACTCTCTTTATTCCGATAGTGTTAATGCTATCTATCTGGCTGATGCTTCTCAGGAGATTCCTCTGGGATCAAATCCCATATCTTATTGAGTCTGTGGGATTGAGCTTTCTGGCCGTTGGGATGCTCGCACTGCTAAGCGGAGATGAAGCCCCGATAACCAGGGAAGATTGGTTAGTGATCCCTACAAGCTTTTCCCTGGCTGTGCTGATGATATCGGTGAGTAGATGTTTATTGGTTCAAGTAGTTTTTAACAACTGGATGCGACGCCATTTCAGGAGGCAAGTGGCCATTGTTGGATCTGATCAAGATGCAAAAAATATCACAAATCATATTATTGAAAAGAAGGCCCCTTTCTGGGTAGCAGGCACTGTGGGTGTTCAAGGCACCAGTAGGCTGGAGGCGTGTGTGCCCAAAGGTTGCCTGGGTGAACTTGCAAACTTGCCGGAGATAGTAGAACAAAATAGAACTGATGAAGTCATTGTAACTGACGAAAATATTAACCGGCGGATACTTATATCTCTATTGGATTACTGCACTTCTGAAAAACTTACGGTCTGGTTTCCACCAAAGCTGATGCCAATTATAGGCATGAAATTATACATTGATAATTTCTGTGGCCTTCCTATGATCAGATTATGTTCACAAAAAAACAGCTGGGTATTTAATAAGATAAAAAACGGATTGGATGCATTAATCACATTGCCGTTGTTCTTGTTCCTATTGCCTCTTTTCGTGGTAATCGGTATTTCAATAAAGCTGAGTTCTCCGGGGCCGGTGTTTTACAGGGCAAAAGCAATTGGGAAAAACGGAAAACAATTTATAATGTATAAATTCCGATCCATGAAGATCAATAATGGCTGTGATGTCCACAAAAACTATGTAACAAAATTGATTAAAGGCGAAATCAGGGGTGAAGGTAATGAAGGCCAGGTTTTTAAGATAACAGATGACCCAAGAATTACTTTTGTTGGAAAACTATTGAGAAAATTCAGCCTTGATGAATTGCCCCAACTTATCAATGTGCTGAAAGGCGATATGAGTTTGGTTGGGCCGAGACCTTGTCTTCCTTATGAGTTTGAAGTTTATAAAGATTGGCACAAGAAGAGGTTAAGCATTCGCCCAGGGATAAGCGGGCTATGGCAGATCGCTGGGAGAAGTGCAGTGACATTTGAAGATATGGTAATGCTTGATCTGTATTACATATATAATAGAAATGTATTGATGGATATGAATGTACTGTATGAGACCATTTTTGCAATTGTGGGCAAACGAGGGGCGTATTAGGTGCAGCAAATAGATGTGTCAAGGAATGTGCGTCAGCAAGTGAGGGGGACGATCGTGCAAAAAGTGCTTGGTAATGGATGGAACGCTGACTATGACAAGGTGACGAGGGCAGGAGCGATTGACGATTTTAGATTGACTATTGACGATTGTATCTCACGCAGAGAAGACAGAACTCAGAGGTCAGACGACAGAAGTCAGTAGACGGAAGGCGGAAAGCAGTAAGCAGTAGGCGGGAGAAAGTGAAAAGGTCAAAGTTGAAAGCAATGAAAATTGAGGGCCAGCTATGTCAAAGTGGCGGAATGGGAAATAGAGAGGATAGTTGGATTTTAATGCTTGCACCTTAAACCAAAAACCTTCTGAGTTCTTTATAAAAGTTTTCGCGTGAACCGATAAAGATAGCTAAAACTTCTTTTTTGCCTTTTGCTATATCATATACTGCCCGATATTAGACGGCGGCATGAAAGATTTTTATTTTACGCAGCCCAGGGCTAAATCCCTTAAGAAGGCTTCCTTTTTCGGATGGATCCTCTTCAAGTTCCAATAGTTTGGTTCTGATTTTATGTCTCACATGGACATCAAATTTCTTATATTGTTTCTTTGCACGTGGGCTTAAGTAGACATCATATTTCATTCCAAATCTTTTAATTGAACGCTTTCACCCTGTTGATGGTTTTTCCACGCTTCTTTCCGCATTTTATCTAGTGCTTTGGCATAATCTTTGTTGAGGGAAAAAAATAAACGTTCCTTATCATCTTCACTTAGCTTGGAAGCAGCCTCGATTATCTTTTCATATGTGAGTTCTATAGCAATTTCCGGCATGATTTCGTACCTCCTGATCTATGCACTTAATATATTTTTATCACGATTTAGATACGTAATCAATAGAAATAGTATTTAGGGATAGGAAGAGGGGCAAGTCTGCTGTTGACTGTTTTAAAAAAGAGAAAAAAACAGGCATCGTAAAGGGGGACGTCCGTCAATAAGTAAGTAACTTTTCCCATAATCAGCCGATAGCGATTACCTGTATTGTTGAATACGTGAATAGAAAGGGGCACGGGGCAATAGAGAAGACAGGAAACAGTAGGCAGTATGCAGGAGAAAGTCAAATAGCTCAAGGCTGGAAGCTCAATGCTGAAGGCTTAAGGCTTAAGGCAATGGGGATTCAGGGGTTTGAGTTGAGGGCCAGCTATGTCAAGGTGCAGGGAACGATTGACTATTTTCGATTGACTATTGACTATTGTATATCAACTCAGAGGATGCAGAGAGCGGAGGGGATGGGGCAAGGGGCAGGGG
>JAKLQB010000604.1 GCA_022013615.1 Desulfobacterales bacterium
GCTTTGCTCTGTCTTTTCTATTAAAATCGATAGAATTCCTTAAATATTAATCTGGCTATGGCATAAATCATGCGCAAACATGATGTGATTTGAACAAATAGGTACTAAATGACGCTTATGGCGCAGGATAGGGTTAACCATATTCTCGCTGTGGAGTCAACCTGAATAGTCACGGTAACGTCAAAGCAGACTCCAACTCGGTCAAATCTTGAGTATTTGCTCTGCAAATAACGGGGCTCAAATCCGAAATCCGAATATCGAAATACGAAACAATATCAAAATTCGAATATCAAATGACCAAAACATTTCGGGAACTTATACAAAACCTACAGAATATTGACATGTTTTGAATTTTGGATTTATGTCATTCGTATTTGTTTTCCCGCCGAGGCGGGATATTTCGAGCTTCGGATTTCCAGAAAATTAAATAAACAAATAAGCCCTATTCATTCAACGTGGTATCTCGTTAAATGACTTAATCCTAAGCCACGCCCCGAGATTTCTATTTTGATTTAAATACATATGTTTGAGCTTATGCGCCTCACCCTTTCCATAATCTCGTTTGGGTCCAGGGTTGTGAATTTTCTATCATTCATAAGCACCTTCCCATCCACGATTACGTCCTTCACATCGGCACCGCTGGCAGAGTAAACCAAGGCGGACAGCGGATCATAAACAGGACAGAGGTTAGGCGCCTGAAGATCCACCACAATGATATCTGCCTTTTTCCCTGCCTCAAGAGTCCCAACTTGATCCTCCAGACCTAATACGGAGGCTCCCCAGGTGGTGGCCATCTTGAGGACCGTTTCAGCGTCCAAAGCGACCGGATCAAGACTAAAAACCTTACTCAATTTAGCGGCAGTATCCATCTCCTGAAGCATATCCAGGTTGTTGTTGGATGAACACCCATCTGTCCCCAGCCCAATGGGCATCCCCAACCTTACCATATCCAATACCCGTGCCACGCCTGAGCCCAATTTCATATTGCTCTCAGGCACATGAACCACCTTAACCCCATTTTCCTTTAGACACCCTATTTCCCTGTCATCCAGGTGTACTGCATGCACTGCTATAAGGCCATCGTTGATTAAACCAAGTTCGTCAAGATAATGAACAGGTCTTTTCCCGGTTTTCTTCAGGATCTCATTCACTTCGTCAGAGGTCTCAGAAAGATGAATCTGAAGAGGCAAATCAAAATACTGAGATATCTCCCATGCATCTTTCAGGGTTTGTTCGGAACACGTCAAGGGACTGTGGCAAAATATGCCTGGCATGATCAAATCTGAAAAACCAAACCATCTTTCTATAAATTCCCTTGCAACCTCAAGATTTTTTTCAGGGTTTTCAACCCCCGGCGCAGGAAAATCTATAACCCCCTGTGCAATAAGCGCTCTGAGCCCTGATTCATGTGCAGCCCGAACCGTCTCATCTTGAAAATAATATCCGTCTATGAAGCATGTGGTACCTGATGCGATCATCTCCAGACATCCCAGGAGCGAACCCCAGTAAACCGTATCCGTGTTAAGAAACTTGGCCTCAGCAGGAAAGATCTTCTCGAAAAGCCATTGTTTCAAAGGCAAATCGTCTGCAAGGCCCCTGAAAAGGGTCATGGCCGCATGGGTATGGCCATTTATAAGACCAGGCATAATAATGGCATCTTTGGCGTTAATGGTTTCCGCGTGAATGTCACCAGCATTGTCTTTTGCATCCAACGCGTGAATGCCAGTGATTCGCCCATTCGTCACAAAAACTTCACCTTCCGGTATTGGATCCTGACCTCCCACCATTGTAACAATCATGCCGCCTTTTATGATAAGATCAGGAGTAATTTTACGGCTTGGAATCTTTTGTCCAGCCTGGTTTAATGCAGTCATTTATTGAAGTCTCCTTAAGGATAACATGTTACGGGTCCCGTGTTGCAGGTTACGACTTGAATTATTTTTTCTCCTACCCAGAATCGAAGAAAAGACCTCAAGGCTCTGAAACCCCGTGATCATAATTTATTTTCTTGACACTTTTGCGTTCTCTGAGACAAATTAAGACCTCAATTCTCAGATTTCGGATTTTCGGAGGTTCAAAGATCAAAATATGGCTATCATTGCCCCTTTCAGGGGCCTTACATATGATTTTACCACAGGGCAAGACTTCTCATCTTTAGTCGCGCCTCCCTATGACGTGATCTCAGAGCCTGAACAGGAGGCATATTACCAGGCAAATCCCTATAATGTCATCCGTTTAATACTGGGGAAAAAAAACATTGGAGACTCTGATTGGGATAACAGATACACGCGCTCCGTTGACTTTTTCAAGAGATGGGAATCCGCTGGCATCTTAGTTCATGCCGATCAACCCTGTATATATGTCACATCTCTGACATATGACCCCGGAAACGGAGATAAACAACGGACCCGGTGGGGCGTTATAGCCCTTGTACGCATAGAGGACGAGGATTCAGGGGTTATTCTTCCCCATGAAAAGACCTTTTCGGCACACAGAGATGACCGCCTAAGGCTTATGAGGGCATGTAACGCCCAGTTAAGCCAGATATTTGGACTTTACGAGGACCCGGACAACACCATATTGAATGCGTGTAAAAAGGACATGGACACTCCCCCCCAGATAGCATTTGAATTCGGGGACGGCACAACACATGAGATGTGGATCTTGCAAAGACCTTACCTGTTCAAAAAAGTGGCGGATGCCATGTCTGAGAAACGCATTTTTATTGCAGATGGCCACCATCGTTACGAAACCGCACGTAATTTCAGGAACCTGATGAGGGCAAGGTATGGCAGCCGACCCGTGAACAGGGCTTATGAATACACTATGATGTACCTATCAAACATGAATGATGAGGGCCTGACCATCTTGCCTTCTCACAGGCTCATCAAAAAAGCTCCCGATTTTCAGCTTCAGCCCTTTCTTGAAAAAATCGAGAAGTGGTTCAATATTTTAAAGTTCCCCTTCTCGTCTCCCGACCTCACCCAGCAATGCTCTGCTCTCAAGGAAAAACTCGCAGAAGCAGGACGTTCAAACAGTGTCATGGCCTTTTACCATCAGAAAGCTGATGAATGCTACCTATTCTCACTCAAACCCGGCGCAAGAGAAGAAATGGGGGACGATCTTCACCCTTCACTAAAGAAACTTGATGTCCTCGTTTTGTCCAGGTTTATTCTCCAGAAAGGCCTTGGGTTCAGCCGTGAAGACCTGGATAATGAAGAAATATTTCATTATGAAAGCAGCATGAAGACTGCTGTATCTCAGGTCCAATCAGGGAATTATCAAATGACATTTTTACTGAACCCCACCAAAATAGGTCATGTGAAGGAAATTGCCAATAACTCCCTGGTCATGCCCAGAAAATCCACCTATTTCTACCCCAAGGTATTAAGTGGTCTGGTGTTTAGCAAGATAGAACCTCATGAAATCGTCCAGGTCTACTGAAATCATTGTGCGTCCAGGTGAGCGTATTGACTGCTTCATGGATGGCCGCCTCAAGCTGATCCAATCCAAAGATGGGTACAGATTCTCCATTGATGCCATCCTGCTTGCCGAATTCGTGACTATCAGGCAAGGAGATGTGGTTGTTGATCTCGGAACAGGCTGCGGCGTAATCCCTTTGATTTTGCTCCTCACAAAACTGGTTGGTTATGCTTTTGGGCTGGAAATCCAGGAAGAACTTGCTGGTCAGGCCGCACGGAATGTCCTTTTGAATGGGTTTGATGACAAAATGCGGGTCGTTCGGGGGGACATAAAAAATCCTCCCATTGCCAAAGATTCTGCCGATGTAGTTATATGTAACCCGCCATATCGCCAGGTAAAAAGCGGACGAATCAATCCTGACCCACGCAGGGCAATTGCCAGACACGAAATAATGGCCAGTATGGACGATATCTTACGCGCCGCCAGAAGCGTCCTTCGAAAAAAGGGGCGGCTTGCCTTGATTTATTCTTCGGTTCGTCTGGCTGATATACTGGCTCGCATGGGGCGTTTTAACCTGGAACCGAAAAAAATCCAAATCATTTACCCGGATTTGAACTCCGGCGCCAAGCTGGTCCTGGTAGAGGCAATCCTGGGGGGGAGGCCGGGCCTGAAGATAAGCCCTCCTATTGTTGGTCAGGGCAACTGGCAAAATCAGGGTCTCTAGCCGTCTATATAGGCCAAGATCGTGAATTTTGAGCCAAGTTTTGTGGATAGGAAACAATTACACGCACTTAACACGTGATACTGGATGCTGGTTTCTGGATGCTGGATAGAATAAGGAATTCTTTAATTTTTTTAATCTGTCGAAAAAGGCAGTACAACAAATTGATAATATTCCTGGGCAATGTAAATGGGAGGGTCTTTATCCCCGCTGAAGACGGGATTTCCGCTTCGCTACAACAAGCATCGAGCATCCAGCATCCAGTATCGCTTCGCCTCCCCGGCCCGAACCGGCCCGGGACGGGCAAGCAGTAAATCTGACAAATGCACACAAACTTGTCGGTTTGAGGCATAGCTTCGCTATTAGTATGTTATCAAGGTCTTGAGGGTTTCACGTTTCGTTTTTCGGTCCGATCCTGAATTCAATCCTATCAATGGCCTTTCTGCCAAGTTTTGTGTTCAGTTTTTCTCTAATACTCTCCTCTACAAATTCCAGCTCCTGAAGCCAAATCGGATCTGAGACCCTTACTTTGAGCTTGCCGTTTTTTATCCATGATGGCCGGGCATTCCTGGATATAGCAGGACCCACCACCTCATTCCAGACTCTCCAAATCCTCGCATCGTCAGGATTAAATGGCAGCGTGCCATCGCTCAGCAGATTCGTGATAACGTCCTTTAATGGAGTCAGTGAATTCTTGGCTTCGCCCATAAAATCAGCTCAAATATCACAAACACTAGCTGTCTACATAGACTAAGATCTTAAAATTTATGTCAAGTTTTCTAAAATACATAATTCCAGATAGTTAACCCGTGATGCTGGATGCTGGTCTCTGGATACTTGTTGTAGCAAAGCGGAAATCCCGTCTTTAGCGGGAATGGAATAAGGAATGTTTTTTCTTTATCCAGCATCGAGCATCCAACAACCAGCATCTCTATGCTTTGAGCAGTATATTTGATAAATGCACACAAACGCGTCGGTTTGAGGCGGAGCTTCGCTAGCTCTAACGAAGATGAAGATCAGGAACCCTTAATAAAATAATCTTTATATTGCCTGATGTATAGCCATCCCGACCAAACCGTTGTGGCTAATATGATCGCCATGATGATATTGGCAACCGGGGGGAGCACAAGACTTACTTCGCGACTGACATCCCCGGTAGGGATCATGAAAAGAAGAATGCTGCCACCTATCATTTGTGCCAGAGTCTTTATTTTCCCCCATCGGCTGGCTGAGAGAACGTCACCCATCTCCTGAGAGACAATAGCCCTGAGCCCCGTAATCGCAACCTCTCTACCAATAATAATAGTCACCATCCACGCGCCCACGAGCTGATACTTTACCAGGACAATAAAAGCACTCATGGTGAGCAGCTTATCAGCCAGGGGGTCGAGGAATGTCCCCAGTGTGCTAACCTCCTTACGGCTTCGAGCAAAGTACCCGTCCAGCGGATCTGTAGCACATGCCAGCACGAAAATGGAAGCGGCTACAAACCTTGCCCAGGTAGCATCCGGGATAGTGAACACAATGAAAACCGGGATGAGTAAAATTCGCAGAAAGGTGATTTTGTTGGCAAGAGTCATATTTTCCTCTAACCCCAACTGTATTGAAATGAAGGGTTTATATTTTGAAATAGAGACATAATTCAGTCTATCTATTGGGGACTATTAAGTCAAGACTAGCGTAAGTTTACTATGGATGACGATAAATTATGACGTAAGACTTTGATTTCTTTAAGAAAAGGGCGCACTCTATTTGTATACACTAATTATATATCAATTGATATTAGTAATACATAATTATTGATAAAGCATGAAGTGTCAAGACAATTCAGAAATAGACGATTCAGTGTATACATAAAAAACTAGTGGATTAGCCGTAATTTCAGTAAGTTAAATGGTTCAGATAAAATTTTATAGTAAACTCACGCTAGAGCAATGTTAAATCTAAGAATTAAATTGCTGCAAAGGATCTTTATTCCTTGACGACACAGAATTTTCCCTGTATGGTTTTATTTCAATTTTTTTCTTATAAAGATTTCGATCGATTGAAACCAAATTTAAGAGGAGCAATCATATGGCCTGGGATTGGGATAAATTACAGAGGCAACAGAAAGGCGGATCAGGCGGAGGCGCTGGACATCCGCCAGGGATAGATGACATCCTTGAGAAAATCAGGGGCGCAAAGGGAAAATTACCCGGTAGCATGTGGATTATCGTGCTTGTTATCATCATTGTTTTTTTTGGGGCCAGCTCATTTTACACGGTGGCCGTAGATGAGGTAGGTGTTGTCCAGAGGTTCGGCAAATACACCAGGACCACACAACCCGGCCTCAATTTTAAATTACCAACAGGCATCGAAAAGGTAACCAAAGTCAAGGTCAGATATGTGTTTAAGGAAGAATTCGGTTTGCGAACCCTTCAGGCAGGCGTGAAAACGCGTTATGCTTCAGGTGACGCTTACTTAGGCGAATCTCTCATGCTGACAGGGGATCTGAATGTGGCACTGGTCCCCTGGATTGTGCAGTACCGCATACATGATCCATACAAATACCTCTTTAAAGTTGATAAAGTGGAAGCAACTTTGAGGGACCTGTCCGAGTCCACCATGCGCCTCGTAGTCGGGGACAGGAGCATCACCGAGGTCATCAGCAAACGAAAAGAAATTGCAGACGCGTCCGTACAGCAGTTACAAAAGGAACTGGATGAGGCAGAAACAGGCATCAAAGTTACTACAATCGAGATGAAAAAGACCAATGTCCCTGAACCAGTCCAGCCGTCTTTTAATGAGGTGAACCAGGCCACCCAGGAAAAAGAGAGAATGATCTACCAGGCCAGGGAGGCATATAATAAGATCATTCCTGCTGCCAGGGGAAACGCTGAAAAAACTATCAAATCGGCCGATGGTTACGCCCTTGACCGTGTAAATCGGGCAAAGGGTGATGCCGCAAGGTTTATATCGCTCTATGAAGAATATTCCAAGGCCCAGGATGTCACCCGCAGGCGTCTCTATCTGGAGGCCATGCAAGAGGTCTTTCCGAAAATGGGGGCAAAGTATATCGTGGATTCTGACCAGAAAAATCTTCTCCCCTTACTCAATCTTGGGAAATCTGAAGGAGGTAAAAAATGAAATCAAAGGCCCTGATTATCCCGCTTGTCATTGTCCTGTTCGTTCTCTACCAGGGGATCTTTACCGTGGATGAAACCCGGCAGGTGGTAATTACCCAGTTCGGCAAGCCGGTGGGTGACCCAATAACAGAACCCGGACTTAATTTCAAAATCCCTTTTGTCCAAACCGTCAATTATTTCCCTAAAAACCTCCTTCAATGGGATGGCGACCCAAGCCAGGTTCCCACCCTGGACAAGACTTATATTTACGTAGACACATTTGCCCGATGGAAGATCGTTGATCCATTAAAGTTTTTCCAGACGGTTAATAACGTGGTCGGTGGCCTTGCCCGGCTGGACGATATCTTAGATGCCGCGGTTCGCAATTTTATAGCAAAAAACCCCCTGATAGAGACTGTCCGGTGGACCAACCGGGAACTGGACGTCAGTGAAGTGGGTATTGAGGAGACCGCGCACAAGAGAGTAATGGCCCAAATCACCACGGGGAGACAAAAGATCGTCAAAGGAATATTAAACCAGGCTAATCCCAAATTAAAGGAATTCGGCATACTCCTCATTGACGTACAGATAAAGCGCTTAAATTACGTGGAGGAAGTCCAGAGATCAGTGTACGGGAGAATGATTGCCGAACGAAAACAGATTGCCGAAAGATTTCGCTCAGAGGGTGAAGGTGAGGCCCGCAAGATCGAAGGAGACGGGGAACGAGACCTGAAACAAATCACGTCCGAGGCTTACAGAAAGTCCCAGGAGGTTAAGGGAAAGGCCGACGCCGAGGCTACCCTGATATATGCCCGGGCATACAACAAAGACCCGGATTTTTATTCCTTTCTGCAAACACTTGATATCTATCAAAAAACCATGGACAAGGACACCTCCCTTGTCCTGTCCACGGACTCGGACTTCTTAAGATACTTTAAGAGCTTGAAGGAAAGATGACATGGTAAGAACAGAGATATCCCTTTTTCTTAAAAACGTCCCGGGTGAACTGGGGAAACTCTCAACTACCCTGTCAGAAGCAGGTGTCAATATAGACGCCTTAACCATTCAGGATGCCTCTGAATATGTCCGGGGACTTTTCAAGGCACGAGGA
>JAKLQB010000605.1 GCA_022013615.1 Desulfobacterales bacterium
ATCCGAACAGCGGCAGGAGCCGGTAAAAAGGATTGGATTGGACCGGGCCAATCACACTTGGGGGAAGATCAAAGCCAGGTCATCTAAGTCTGGGTTTTTTAAAACCGGCTGCGGACGCCAGCCTCGGGGGCCAGGAACAATGCCCGCATGCCGGTATTTTTTGCTCTGCCACAATAGGCGAGTTTTATCAATCAAACAAGCCTAACTCCTTCATCCATGCCTTCTGGGAGTCAAACACCTTTCGGGCGAATGGGCTCTTGTTGGCATATTCCTCCCATACCTCCATTGCCACTTTCCGGGCCTTCATTATATCATCTTCAGGCAGGTAAATGACCTCGCAGCCTTTCTGCTTGAATTTCTCCAGGGCCTCCATGCTCCTTGTTTTGTTTAACTGGAACAGGTCGGCCGAGGCCTCACGTGCAGCGCATTCCAGTATGGCCTGGATGTCCTTGGGCAGCTTGTTCCACGCATCCAAGTTAGCCGCATAATAGGTAGCCGTGACTGGCTGGTGAAAGCCGGGCAGGATGATGTACTTGGCTACCTCGTAAAATCCAACGTCGTAGTTTGCAGCCAGACTCCCACGGTCGGCAAAGTCAATAACACCCTTTTCAAGGGCCGAGTAAACATCGGCTGTGGCCATTGGTGTTACCCTTGCACCCAACTTGTTCATTACCGGGCCGGCAACCCCAACAAAGCGGCCTTTCTTGCCTTTCATGTCGTCAATGGACTTCATGGGGGTCTTGGAGTGGATAGGCTCCTCATCGTAGATGGTAGGTGACAGGTAGTAGACGCCCATTTTTTTATATTCTTCACGCAGCATCTCTATGCCACCCTTTGTCCAGAACCAGGTATCGAGCTGCCAGGTGTTAGTGAACCCGCATGGCAGGGCGCTGGTGAAGGCCGCGTGTGGCAGCCTGCCGATGTCGTATCCCTCGTACTGCTTGGTCATCTCGAACATGCCCTTCTGGATGGCATCGAGCATCTGGTTGGTAGGAACCAGCGAGCCGGGTGCAAAGATCTTGATCTCCATCCTGCCGCCGGTCAGTTCCTTTACCCGATCTACGAATGTCTTCTCTATCTCGTAGGGCGTAGTGCCTGCATCCCAGAGCACCTGCATACGCCACTTGATGACTTTCTCCTCTGCTTGGGCATTGGAATGAGAAAAGACTGGCATGATGAATAAACCCACAACTATCAATACTGCAATAAAACTTATCGTGTTTCTGATTTTCATTTTTTTCCTCCTTTTCCTTGTTAAAGATAATTGATTGATCTTTCCCTTCAAAGGGATTACCCACCTGTATTGAATATCACCCCCTTTCCTCGTTTTTGGTTAAAACATTTCCAGAATGAACAACCGACCCTATTTAAATCCAAAATCAAGCCACATAGCCACCATCTACCGGAAGAGTAACTCCGGTAATAAAAGCTGATTCATCCGAAGCTAAAAATAGGGCTGCATACGCCACATCCTTGGGGTCCACCAGCTTTCCAAGGGCTACCTGTTTTAACAACATGTTTAAGTTGTCATCATAGTTATCCTGTGGAGTTCTGGTCAAAAACTGAAACCTCATAGGTGTTTCAGCTATCCCGGGTGCAATAACGTTGACCCTGATATTGTATTTGCCAAGAAGTTTGGCCAATGATCTTGCCAGGGTTACCAACGCGCCTTTGCAGGTAGAATAGAGCGGGCTCATGGGGGAACCTCTGACACCGGATACCGAAGATGTGAAGATGATAGAACCACCTTTTGATGTCTCTTTAATTGTTTCAGCAAAATATTGGGCGCCAAAAAATGCTGATTTTGTATTTATGTCCATTGCCTCATCAAACTCTTTTTCCGAAATAGTGCCAAAACCACCTGCACCAGGGATTCCCGCATGATTCCAGATGATGTCCAGCCTGCCATATTTGCTAAAGGTATCTTCGATCAGTTTCTTAAGATTTGGAAGATCGGTTACATCCAATTGCTTGAAAAAAGCCTCTCCCCCATTTTCGGTAATGGTTTTAACTGTTTCTTCACCGCCTTTGGGATCAATATCGACAACTGCTACTTTTGCTCCTTCCCTTGCAAAAAGGATTGCCCCATCTTTGCCCATTCCTGATCCTGCCGCAGTAATAATAGCAACTTTGTCCTTTAGTCTCATAGTTCTCATCTCCTTTCTTGCTATATTCCTAACTCATCCAATTTTTCCTTTGAAGGGATCCCGTCTTCTGACCACCCCCTGTACTCATAGTATTCACCTAACATTGTTCCCAAAGGAGGAAGGTTTGAAGACAGGCCTTCACCGACCCTTTTCCATGTCAAAATTCGAGGTGGCAAAAAATCATCTTTTCGGCTAATACCG
>JAKLQB010000606.1 GCA_022013615.1 Desulfobacterales bacterium
GACGATGGTTGAAGAACTGCAACACGAGATCACCGAGCGCCGTCGGGCGGAGGACCGGCTGCGGGAGAGCGAACAATGGCTGTCCACAACGCTAAGGAGCATTGGCGATGCGGTGATAGCTACTGATGCCGGAGGACTTGTGACCCTCATGAATCCTGTTGCCGAGAACCTGACCGGCTGGGACGAGCCGGAGACTGCTGGCAAGCCTCTGGAAGACATTTTCAACATCATCAACGACCAAACAGGGGGACGGGCTGAGAATCCTGTAGTCAGGGTGCTCCGAGAAGGCGTTGTTGTGGGCCTGGCCGATCATACGGTATTGATAGCCAAAGACGGAACGAAACGGCCTATTGCCGACAGCGGGGCGCCGATTAGAAATGAGGAAGGGGAGATCATCGGCGCTGTCATAGTCTTCAGGGACATCACAGAGCTCAAGCAGGCAGAGGAGGAATTGAGGAAACACCACGACCACTTAGAGAAACTGGTGCAAGACCGCACAGGAGCGCTGCGGGAGAGCGAGGAAAAATACCGCGAGGTTGTCGAAACCTCTGTTGATGGTGTGATATCCGTTGATTCGCAGATGAAGGTTGGTGTGTGGAATAAGGGAGCAGAAAGGATATTTGGGTACACGGAAGAGGAGATGATAGGGCAAAGTTTAATGAAGATTGTCCCTGAGAGATACAAGAAAGAAAAGGAGAAGGGATTTGTTGAATTCCGAAAAAGCGGGTCAGGCCCGGTCATAGGAAAGACATTAGAGCTTCAGGGCGTAAGGAAAGATGGGACAGAGATTTCATTTGAACTCTCCGTTTCATCAAGAAAAAAGAATGAAACTCACATCGCCACTGCAACAGTGAGGGACATCACCGAGCGGAAGCATATAGAGGAGCAACTGCGGCACATGGCCAAAGTCTTCATGGACTCAACTGACCCAATCATTATTGAAGATCTGTCGGGCAATGTGGTTGATATGAATGTCGAGGCAGAGCGTGCCTACGGCTGGAAGAGAAAGGAATTAATCGGAAAGCCCATCAAGACTGTAGTTCCGGCTAAGTATCATGAGCAGGCCGATGAGCTACTGGCGCGCTGCAAAGCAGGGGAAGCTCTCCGGAATGTTGAGGGATGGCGATGGGACAAGGCAGGCAAGGTGTCTGCGGTTCTCTTGACTCTCTTCTTTTTGACAGACGAAGATGGAAAACCTGTGGCAATCGTCTCATTAGCGAAGGACATCACCGAGCGCAAACAAGCTGAACAGTCGCTCATCGAGTCCGAGAGGAAGTCTATAAACCTAATAGAAAATGTCCCGGTTGGCATTGCATTAAGTACTCCAGGGGCAGAAGGAAGTGTAACTGAAATCAATTCAACTCTATTGAAGATACTTGGTTACCAGTCTAAAGACGAGTTCTTGAAGTTGCCGGCTTCTGTTCACTATTATGATCTAAAAGAAAGAGAACGATTTTCTGAACTGCGTAAACAGGGCCCGGTGAAAAACTATGAGACCAGATTCAAACGCAAAGACGGTAGCGTATTCTGGGGCTCTGTTACCTCCGTAACCCAGGTAACCAGAGAGGGCATAACCCAGTTTTTGAATATTTTTGAAGACATCACTGAGCGCAAGAGAAATAGAGAACAAATTAAAATATTGAACGAACAAATGCGAATTATCCTTGACGCCTCTCCGGCCATGATTTTCTATAAGGACAAAGAAAACCGTTTTATCCAGGTGAATGAAACCCTAGCCAGGGCATGCGGGAAGTCGAAACAAGAAATGGAAGGAAAAAGTTTGTGGGACCTATATCCCAAGGAAGCGGCTGACCAATACTGGCAAGATGATAAGGAAGTAATAGCCGACGGCAAGTCCAAATTGAATATTATTGAATCCATGGAAACCCCGGATGGAACGATATGGGTTCAGACAGATAAAATTCCTTATCAAGATTCAAAAGGGGAGACCATCGGGATCATCGGTTTTGCCCTGGACATCACCGAGCGCAAACAGGCGGAGGAAAAAACCAAACAACTGCAACAATATCTCCATCTTCAAATCGAGAGAATGCCTATAGGATTGATTGTTTGGGATACAGAGTTTCGTATGACATCTTGGAATCCCGCTGCTGAGAAGATTTTTGGCTACACAGCGCAAGAAGCGTTGGGGAAACATCCATACGGCCTGATTGTGCCAAAAGAGGTTCAATCCCATGTGAATGATATTTGGGGTCGACTGCTTGAAGGGGATACAACGGCGCATAGCATGAACGATAACATAACCAAAGATGGTCGCACTATCCTCTGCAAGTGGTCAAACACACCACTTAAAGAAGCCGATGGCACCGTGATGGGTGTTCTTTCAATGGTTCAAGACATCACACAACGCAAGCGGGCGGAAGATAAGATAAAAGCATCTCTGAAGGAAAAAGAGGTGTTGTTGCAGGAGATTCACCATCGGGTAAAGAACAATCTTCAGGTTATGTCGAGTCTGCTCGATATACAAGCAAGAACCGCTAAAGACAAAGACATAATTGAGATGCTTTCTGAATCCCGAAACAGGATAAATGCCATGGCTCTTATCCATACTCAATTATATGAAAGCACAAGCTTATCAGAAATACATATTAAGGGGTTTGTCGATGCGCTAATGGGACAATTGTTCCAGATTTATTCGGTTCAGGATAGGGAAATTACTCCGGTTGTTCGTGTAGTTGATTATCCGCTTCCCATATCCGTGGCAGTGCCTGTCGGATTAATTCTCAATGAACTGCTGACCAACGCCTTCAAATACGCTTTTGCTGAAAGAAAAAAAGGGGAGATCGAGATCAGCTTCGATGCATCAGAAAAAGGTAAAATCAGTCTGACTGTCAGTGATAATGGGATTGGATTACCCCAAGGATTCGATATTAATAAAAGCGAAACACTTGGCCTGCACCTGGTAAAGATACTGGTAGAGGATCAATTACGGGGAAATTTAGCGATTATCAGTATAAAAGGAACGACCTTTAAGATAGAGTTTGAAATAGAAAACAACAAAAACGGAGTTAATTAATATGGAAAAACAAGCAAGGATATTGGTCGTTGAAGATGAAGTCATCGTAGCCAAAAACCTGACAATGGTGGTTAACGATATAGGTTACGAAGTTGTAGGGCGCGCTGTCAGTGCAGATGAGGCCATAAAAAAGGCGCTTGAACTTAAGCCTGATTTGGTATTAATGGACATTGTCCTGAAAGGGAAGAAAAACGGCATAGACGCTTCCAAAGAAATAAAAAAGAAGATGGATATTCCAATCATATTTCTGACCGCATATTCGGATATTGACTTCATAGAGAAAGCCAAAAGCATTGAGCCGTATGCTTACCTTGTTAAACCGTTCCAACCAAGACAGCTTCTCGCATCCATTGAAATGGCTCTTTACAAAAACCAAATGGAAAAGAAATTACGAGAAACCGAAGAGTGGCTTTACACAACACTCAAGAGTATCGGTGATTGTGTCATTGCCACCGACTCAAAGGGTAATGTGAAATTCATGAATGCTGTTGCCGAAGCCGTAACCGGATGGAAGATGGATGAGGTTGTCGGTAAGCCTGTGTCAGTTGTCTTTAACATTATAAATGAGGAAACAGGAGAACCGGCCGAAGACCCGGTAACGAAGGTAATCCGAGAAGGTATCGTTGTCGGACTGGCAAATCATACAATATTAATAACTAAAGACGGAACGAAAATACCCATTGATGATAGCGGTGCACCAATCAGGGATGATAAAGGAAACCTTGTTGGTGTCGTTTTGGTTTTTAAAGACATCACCGATCGCAAGCAGGCGGAGAAGGCGCTGCGAGAATCTGAGGTCAAATACCGGAATCTATCCGAAAGTCTTGATGAGTTGATCTACCGTGCGGACCCGGAAACCTTTGTGACCACCTATGTGAATCGTGCGGTCGAAGGAATCTATGGATATACAGTGGAAGAGTGGCTTAGAGATCCAACATTGTGGGAGAGCACTGTTTATCCTGAGGACAAGGAAAGAGTTTTTGCATGGTTCACAGAAGCGCAGAGGAAGATGAAATCCGGCGCCATTGAATACCGGATCATAAGGAAAGACAAAACAGTACGGTGGGTGGTGGATCGCACCGGTTGGGAGAAAGATCAGCAAGGCAATGTCGTCTCCCTGAACGGGGTGTTGTCTGACATCACCGAGCGCAAGCGGGCGGAGGAACATATAACAAGATTAAGCACTGCTGTTGAGCAGTCGATTGATGGTATAGCAATAGGTGATTTAAAAAGAAAACTGACATATGTGAACGATGCTTTTGCTCAAATGCACGGTTATTCCCGCGAAGAGATGATTGGAATGAAAATAGAGAATTTACATGATGAAGCCCAGATGGACGAATTGAAAAGTGCTTTACAACAGTTAGAGACTAAAGGTTCATGGATAGGTGAAATCGGGCATGGCAGAAAAGACGGAACATCTTTTCCCACATATATGACGACTGCTTTAATGAAAGATGATGAAGGAAAGCCTGCAGGAATTATGGGAATTGTAAGAGATATTACTGACCACAAGAAACTGGAAGCCCAACTCCAACAGGCCCAGAAAATGGAGGCCATCGGCACCCTGGCCGGTGGGGTTGCCCATGACTTTAACAACCTGCTGACGAGCATATTAGGGAATGCCGAGCTTGCGTTAATGGATCTTGGCAAGGATAATCCCCTATACGAGAGCTTGAAAGAGATTATTAAAGCGGGGAACAGTGCTGCCTCCCTTACCCGCCAGCTTTTGGCTTTCAGCCGCAAACAGATTTTGCAGCCCGTGGTTCTGAATCTCAACACGGTGACAGCAGATATAGATAAAATGCTCCGGCGCATGATTGGGGAAGATATAGAACTAAAAACATTGCTGGAACCGGATTTGGGCAATGTGACGTCCGACCCCGGCCAGATCGAGCAGGTGCTCATAAACCTGGCGGCGAACGCCAGGGACGCCATGCCCCAAGGCGGAAAACTCACTATTGAGACCGCCAACGTGGATCTGGAAGAAGACTATTTTGTTAATCACGGTGTTGTAGCGGTGCCGGGACCTTATGTGATGTTAGCGGTAAGCGACACCGGCTGCGGGATGGACAAAGAGACCCAATCGCGGATATTCGAACCTTTCTTTACCACCAAGGAAAAAGGTAAGGGCACGGGCTTGGGGCTATCCACCGTGTATGGCATCGTCAAGCAGAGCAACGGCTATGTCTGGGTTTACAGTGAGCCGGGGCGTGGCACGACGTTCAAGATTTACCTGTCCCGGGTTAAAGGGGAAGCGGTTTTATTGAAAAAAGAAAAAGGCCCTACGGAAAAACTTAAGGGTTCCGAGGCGGTTTTGATTGTGGAAGACGATGCTGCGCTCCGCAACCTGGCTCAAAAAACCCTCCATCTGTATGGATACAGCGTCCTTGAGGCTGAAAATGGTGAAGAGGCCTTGAGGGTCAGTAAGGAACACGAGGGGCCGATTCATCTGATGATAACCGATGTTGTGATGCCGAAGATGTGCGGCAAGGAAACAGCAGAACGGCTGCAACCGCTTTATCCACAGATGAAGGTGATTTATATGTCGGGGTACACGGACAACGCCATTGCTCACCACGGCGTTTTGGAACCAGGACTGAATTTTCTCGAAAAGCCTTTTACTCCGCAAGGCCTGGTGCGTAGGGTGCGGGAGGTGCTGGACGAATGAGACGGGTTGCGAGTTGCGGGTTGCGGGTTGCTTGCTGAAGCGAAGCGAAAGTCCCGCACGGCGGGATTGCTTGCTGAAGCGGAGCGAAAGTCCCGCGCCGCGGGATTGCGGGATGCTGGTTGTAACGAAAAACGACAAGGCCCGTATGGATAACGATCTTAAAACTTCCGGCGGCAATGATAATCGGAGGGGAAAAATGACAAACATCCTAATCGTGGACGATGAGGAAAGGATCCGGACCTTGATTGCCCGGATTCTTGAGAGAAAAGGGTATATCTGTGTTCAGGCCGTCGATGCAGCGGAGGCCCGTGATTGCCTGAAAAAACAGGATTTCGATTTGGTCATTTGCGACGTAAATATGCCCGGAGAGTCAGGAATAGACTTCATCCTGGATGTCCTGCCCACCCATCAGGACATGGCTGCCGTGATGGTGACCGCTTTAGATAACCCCCTTGCTGCAGAGGCTGTCGCGGCAATAGGTGTATTTGATTACATCATTAAGCCTTTTACTCCCAATGGGTTACTAATCACTGTGGCCAATGCACTGAGCCGTTGCGAGCTTGAGATCGCCAAGAGGAATTACAGCGAAAATCTGGAGCGGATGGTAGCAGAACGTACGGAGAAATTGAAAAAAACACTGGATGGTATTATTGCTGCAACAGCTAAAACAGTTGAAATAAGAGACCCTTTCACAGCCGGGCATCAAAAGCGAGTGGCCGGACTTGCCCTCGCCATAGCCACCGAGATGGACCTTTCAATGCACCAGCAGGAAGGTACCCACATGGCTGGAATTATTCACGATTTGGGTAAGATATCCGTACCGGCTGAGATTCTCAGCAAACCGCGCCGATTGACTGAAACTGAATTCAATTTTATTAAGGAACACCCAGGGGTCGGTTACAGTATCCTAAAGAATTTAGATTTCCCCTGGCCAATAGCCCAAATTGTGTTCCAGCATCCAACGTTACGCATAAAGGGCAATGGCAGGCGGGTATTCGAATTTCGGATTTTCCCGTCACCCACAGATGGGTGAAACGTATTAATTTATATGAATATTTCATATCGCCATTTTAAGGCACTAAACTTTTGAGACGTTTAACTAATTCAATTGGAGGTGAGGCAGATGTCTAAGAAAGCCCTGGTTGTTGATAACGATTTCTTTTTTGTGGAATTCCTTGCAGAGTTACTGGAAGCAAGGGGATACGAGGTTGCTAAGGCCTATGACGGTAAAGAGGGCATATCAAGACTTGAGGTGGAATCGTTTGATCTCCTTTTTGTGGATATCATAATGCCCAAAATAGATGGGAAAGAATTAATTAGATTTGCCCGCATGGAATTTCCCGACGCCAATTTCCATATTATCGCAGTGTCAGGGGCCATACTTGAGCAACTGAATGAAATCGATGAAATAGGTGCGGATTATTATATTGCAAAAGGGCCTATGGAACAAATGGCTAACCAGTTCAATGCATTTATGGACAAGGTAGAAAATCAGGCCCTGCCTTTTCCATCCGACGAAAAATTTGTTAGACCGGAGAATCTTTTCGCAAGGACAGCTACAGTGGAATTGATTGAAACCGTCGATTTTCACAGGGCAATTACCGAGAGTGTCGGGATAGGAATCATAGTGATTGACACGGATACCAAGATCATAAGCATAAACTCATTTGGCCTTGAGATACTACAAAAACCTTTTGAGAAGTTGTTAAATCGTCCGATCACAACCGCATTTCCGGAAAAAATAAAAGCACAATTGATCGAGGCACTCAAGGGCGTGCTCCAAATGAAGGAGACAAGAAAGATCACCTTTTTTGCTCCCATCCACTCTAAGAAAATACGAATAATCGTGTCGGTTCTCAATGTAAAGTGCGAAATTGCCGGTTGGGTTATAGCTATGGAGGAGACAGGTCAATGGGTAGAACAAGCATAAAGAACAAGTTAATCCTCAGCTTTTTATTATTGTTGTTGATTGTTATGGTGGTAGTTGGGGTAGTGAACCGAATGGCAAATGATTTTTATCTTGCCCAGGCAATTTCCACTGCCCTGGCCCTGGTCTCGGGGATTGTTTTCGGCAGTATTTTTTCCAGATCGCTTGTAAGAAGATTGAACAACCTCAGTAATGCTGCCAGAAAAATCAGCACCGGAGACCTCAGAGGGCAAATACCGCTTTTATCTAAAGATGAAGTCCGGGATCTTGAAGAAATGTTTACAATGATGCTCGACGATCTCAGGGCTTTGATATCAGCGATGAAGAATGTCTTCTCCCAAATACAAGGAACCAATGCAAGTTTCACCGAGCTGATAAAAGAAGTGTTGGCTAACAGCCAGGAAATAGATCAATCAGCGATGGCTATTATCAAATGTTCAGAAGAGCAGGCCCTAATTGTTCAAAAAACGTCTCTCAGGCTGGATAACGGGTTAACGCAGATGGACGAAATGGTCAGAAAATCGGCAGAGACGGTCTCCAAAATCAGTGAGGCAATAGTGAGGACCGAAAAGGGGGAAGAAAACGCGCGGGAGACATTGAACCACCTGGAAAATGTGCTCAATCAGATGGTTGAATACGTTCAACCCATATATAGTCTGGCCCAAAAAGTGGAAAAAGTTAAAGTGGTTGTAAACATAATAGATGGTATTGCACAAAAGACTGATCTCCTTTCGCTAAATGCTTCAATTGAAGCAACAAGATCAGGTGAACTGGGGAAAGGGTTTGCTCTTGTTGCCGATGAAATAAGGGCCATGGCAGAAAATTCCAAACACTCCTCACAGCAGATAGGAAAGATAGTGGAGGGTATGTTAGAGGACAACAAAGCGGTTATGGAATCTTTAGAAAAAAGCCAGGCCGGTATCAATAAGGGGCGTGAGATTATCCATGGAATAGTGGAAACATTTGGTGAGATGCTATCCGGTGTTAAGGATATTTATGCTGAAGTCAAGGAAATAGAGGAAGTCACAAGCGCACAGGTGAACCAGATAAGAGGTCTTTTAAGCCATTTTCAGGAGCTTTCGCAGCTTGCCCACAAAAATGTTGTTTTCACCCAGAAGACCAACGTAGCAACTAAAAAGCAGGAAGAAGACATGAAAGAAATTGCCAATGCCATGAAGTCCCTGAACATTCTTTCAGAAAATATGATGGACACCCAACGACGCTTCAGGCTTCCTGCGGAATAACAATGAAATGGTTTACCTTTGAGGCAGCAGGCGAATACCTGGCAATCGAGGCCCGGCATATCTACCGGGTGATTGATGAGGTCAAACCAACACCCGTTCCCCTTGTACCTTCCTGTCACATGGGAATGATATATTGCCGGGGAGAGTTGTTCGATGTCATCGAAGTCGGAGCTCTCCTGGGACAGAGAAGAACCACATCTAAGAAAAATTCTCTTATTATTCTTTTAAGATGGAGCCATAAAAGATTGGCCCTGGTCCCTGATAAGATAACTGGCCTGATATGGATAGAGGATACCAGGGAGAAACAGACTGTTTATACTCAGGGGGAATATACTTTTCGGCTC
>JAKLQB010000607.1 GCA_022013615.1 Desulfobacterales bacterium
GACTGAACTGGAGTTTGAACACGCAACGAAAACTCATCGTGAACGACTGGTTTTCGTGAAGGGCAATGACGACAATGCGCGTGAGCCTGATATGGCTAAACTGGTGAGCAGAGCGGGCCGCCAGGTTACCCGACGCCGTTTTTCTGACGTCCCCGGCCTGATCCGGGAGGTCTACGCCAGTCTCGTCGAATGTCTGGAGAATCGTGGAAAGCTCAGGTCCACGCCGTTTGATGACAGCGTGTGTGACGGAGCATCATTCCGTGATATCGACAATGCTCAAGTAACAGCCTTTGTGGAAATGGCCGAAGCTACGGGACGGCTGAAGCTCAAAGGATCTCGCACACCGAAAGCCGTTCTTCAGAATTTCAATCTGCTACGAGGTGGTCAACCCACTAACGCAGCCATGCTTCTGTTTGGCAAGAATCCACGCAGGTTCTTTAACAACGCGCAGGTCCATTGCTTCCATTTTCACGGCACGGAAAAGCGCAAACCCATCGCATCCCAACAACCCTATGAGGGAAGACTGTTTGAAGTGATCGATCAGGCGGTGGAATTTGTGCTGGGCAAAATCGACCGAAGTGTGGGCACGCGAGCGACAAGCACCCAGGCCCCTATTGCGTTCGAAATCCCCCGCCCCGTCATCGCCGAGGCCGTCGTCAATGCCGTTGCCCACCGAAATTATCGCCATAACGGATTTGTCCAGGTCATTGTCTTTGCCGATCGCATCGAGGTGTGGAATCCCGGGGAACTGCCTCCAGGACTAACCCCTGAACTGCTAAGGAAGCCCCATGGCCCGATACCGCGTAACCCGTTGATCGCCGAGCCGCTTTTCCGGGTAAAATATATCGAAAAGGCCGGAACCGGTACAACTGATATGATCGCCGATTGCCGGGAGGCAGGACTTCCTGAGCCCGATTTTGAGCAACGCGGCCCCCATTTCGTTGTAACGCTCTGGCGGGACTGGCTGACGGAAGAGATTATAGCGAGTTTCGGACTGAATGAACGGCAAATGAAAGCCATCATGCATGTGAAAGTTCACGGGCGGATTACGAATAGAGAATATCGTGATCTGACGGAGACAATTTACCGCACCGCCTCCCGGGACCTCGAAGATTTGGTCTCAAAGGGGGTTTTGCGTAAAGTCGGAATAACCGGCCGGAATGTCCACTATGTCTTGTCTCGTAAACAGGACATGAATAGGACAAACAGGACATGAATGTCACTCAAAACGGAAACAGGACATAAACAGGACAAACAGGACATCCTACTACCGGTGGACAAAAGTGACATGAGCCGATCCCATGGCTAAAAAGGACTTAGTGGGGACAATAGGGACATTTCCCATTCGTGCCATAAACGTGCCAAATGTGCCAGGAAGTGACTCGAAAATTGATGAGGCAACCCGTCATAAACCCGCCACAAGCTGGGAAGGGTGAGACAGAAATGGCCCCCAAAAGGCATCCGAAGCTTCGCGGAGTTCATAGACGGAATGTCTTTACTTAAATCGCCTTTATGCGTATAGGGCCTTATAGGGGGGAAGGGGCGATTTTAGAGGAAACGCGTTGGTATCGAGCAGGGAAATCTCCAGATAGAATAGGACATTTATGGGACATTTGAAACATCGCCATTGATTGGAAGATAATGATAAATGGGCTCATAAACGGCTCAATCGGCTCATGAGCGCAAAGGCCTCTCAAACGTCTTAAACAGTGAATTGCCTCATGAATGCCTCAATTGCATCATGTCAGCAATTCGCAAAGAGGCTAAAGTGGAAGCCAATGGAAGGGGTAGTAATGGGGCCATAAATGGGCCAAAGGTGCAATGACTCAACTTGTGATTGGGGCAACAAAGGGGCGAAAGGGGTATATCAGGCGTGCGCTATTATGTCATGATTTGGAAACGGATCACAAAGGGCTCAAAGGGGTTATGGCGGATATAAGTTCGGAAAACAGACAAATTTAGGCCAAAAGAGATGAGGGACAGAGTGAACGATTTGCAAAGCTTGTTGCGGGAATGAAATGACTGTGAATAAATTGTGTGAATATAAATGGCAGCATCCATCCTGACAGAAGATATAGCGGTCGAGGCTCTGCGGGATTTCTTTCGTGAGAAGCCTTTCCTTTTTTTCGGCACGGGGATGTCATGTGCATTGGACACTCGTTTTGGGATGTTGGCCCTGAAAGACGTCCTCGTCAGAGAAATTCAGCACTACAAGCTGACAGATGTGCAGAGAACGGAATGGGATATAGTTGCTCCGGCTCTTCAAGACGGGAGTGACTTGGAGGCTGCACTCAATGTTGTCAGTGATCAGGACCTACTCAAAATAATCACTGAAATTACAGGGTCATTCGTCGCAAAGACTGACCGTGAGTTTGCTTGTCGGATCACACAAGGCAATGCCGAATGGCCTGCCACTCGATTGTTAAAGAAGCTTGTTGATACTCTTCCCGAAGGTGACCGGATACTTCACGCGCTTACGCCAAACTATGATATGCTTTTTGAATATGCCTGTGATTATGAGGGAATCCCTTACGCGAATGGCTTTGCCGGTGGCATCGAACGTAAGACGGACTGGAATGCTGTCGATTGTTCATTGCGGTCACGCGAGCGGGTGAATTATGGCAGGAAATCTCAAGTAGTCTGCAAGCACAAGAAACATGTGCGGATTTACAAGGTTCATGGTTCCTTGAATTATTTTTTCCATCGTAATGCCGTTATCGAAAACAACGCTTGGATGTGGAATCCGCCCGACTTCACTGAGAGGGTAATGATTACTCCTGGGTTGTCGAAATATCAGACGCTCCAACGCTATAGGCAGGAGCTTCTTCAATCTGCGGATACTGCAATTAACAACGCGACACACTTTCTTTTTCTCGGATACGGTTTCAATGATAATCACCTTGAAGAATACATCAAGAGAAAGCTCATCACTCAGAGCTGCAACGGATTGATAGTGACAAGAAATTCGAATCCGCGGATCGAAGCCTTGCTTTCGGAGGCCAACAATCTCTGGCTTGTGTGTAAGTCTGAAGACGCCAACTCGGTAGAAACACGCATTTTCAACAGGCAGTATTCCGGATGGTTGCGGCTTCCGGCGAAACGGCTTTGGGATATTTGCGAGTTCACAACACAGATTCTTGGAGGATAATCATGGCTATATTCACATTCGATGCATCACACTCTCTTGGAAGAGTCCGGGCTGTAGATACCCGGCGGGTGAATGTACAGGTCAATACCGATGAAGACCTGAGAAAGGCGCGTGTTGGTCAGCTTGTCGCCCTCGCGTTGCCAGGCGCGATTGAGGAGTGGCTAATCGGCATTATCGAGAAGGTTATCAAGACTCCCGTTCTTGAGGATCGGGAAATATCAGAAGATGCCAGCACTGATGATTCGGCCTCCATGATTTCTCCCCGCGAGAGTGTCCTCAACACGGTCCAATTGACATTGGTCGGAACGGTAGGTCTGACCACAGACAACAATCCGCGCTTTTCTCGTTCTTTGGTCCAGGTTCCCGAAATCGACGGGATGTGCTACATTCTGCGCGACGCACAACTCCAAGCGTTCATGAGCCTGCTTTCCGTCGAAGGCAAGACGGGTCACTCTCTGGAAATTGGCCGTTACACGATAGATGAGAATGCGACGGCTTATCTTGACGGCAATAAGCTCTTCCAGCGGCATGCATCGCTTCTTGGCAGCACCGGCTCTGGCAAATCATGGTCCGTGGCGGCCATCTTGGAACAGGCCGCCAACCTTCCGTCGGCCAACCTTATAGTGTTCGACCTTCACGGTGAGTACCGCGAACTTTCTTACGCTCGGCATCTTCGCATTCCGGGGCCGGAGGAACTCGGCAAATCTGATGCTTCCCTTCTCTTTCTGCCATACTGGCTTCTGAATGCTGAAGAACTTCAGGCCATGTTTATTGACCGAAGCGAATTCAGTGCCCATAATCAGGTCATGGCGTTTCAGGATACAGTGGTTGCCGATAAGAAAAAGACCCTCGAAGGTCTGAAGAAGACAGATGTTCTGAACGCTTTTACCCTCGACAGTCCGATCCCATTCTCAATTGATAACGTGCTGACGGAATTGGACAGGCTGAATAAAGAAATGGTTCCAGGTTCCAGCGGAAAAGATAAACAAGGCCCCTTCTATGGCCAATTTAGCCGATTGCTCATCCGCTTGAATAGCAAGGTTAGCGATAAGCGTTACGGATTCTTGTTTCAGGCACCAGCATCTGCGCACGAATACGACGCTATGGCTGCACTGATGAAAGGTCTTATGGACTATTCTGAGACGACGGCACAGATTAAGGTTATTGATTTCTCGGAGGTTCCTGCCGATATCCTTCCGGTCATC
>JAKLQB010000608.1 GCA_022013615.1 Desulfobacterales bacterium
ACTCTTGGGGAAGTTGGGAGAGGGACATAAGGAAGCACAACTGAACCTGGCCAAGAATCTTGGCGAGGCTGGCTTTGAGGTAATCTACACAGAGCTCCAGGACCCTGAATCCATTGTCAATTCGGCCCTCCAGGAATCAGTAGACCATATAGGAATTACAACATTGCCAGGGGCTGACATTATGGCCTTTGAGAAAATTATTGGGCTGCTTAAAAAACAAGAAGCCGGTCACATATCGGTCACTGCCGGTGGCTTTCTGGACGATGAGGATATTCCCCTGATTAGACAAATGGGTGTGATGGCATTTTTTCCCAGGGGTACAAGCTTTGAGGTAATCTTAGAGTGGTCGCTGGAAAATATTAAGGCAAAATAATCTGATGTTATAATCGTTTTTAGTTGACCGAGATATGATACTTTGATAAATTAAAATCCAAAGTTCACAAGTTAAGAGAAAGTCTGTTTAGCAGGATAGTTTTTAACAGGACTTTCAACCCTTTATAACACCAAGAGGCCTAAGACGGACAACCTTTTGGGCCAGGCCGGCTTCATGCACCACTTCAACGACCTGAGATACGTCTTTGTAGGCCTCGGGCATCTCCTCTTTAAGGGTTCGTTTACCTCTGGATTGCACAAAAATTCCTTTATCCTCCAACTCGCGGTGTATGGCCCGGCCTTTTGCCATTTTTACTGCCTTGGAACGGCTCAACAACCGGCCTGCACCGTGGCAACTGGAGCCAAAACTTTGAATCATGGCCTCCTTTGCCCCTGAAAGCACGTATGAGTGAGTACCCATATCACCGGGGATAAGGACAGGCTGGCCCACATCGCGATAGATATCGGGTAGGAGGGGGTGCCCCGGCGGTAAGGCACGGGTTGCTCCTTTTCGATGAACACAGAGCATGACGTTGGTTCCATCCACTGTGTGCTCTTCTTTCTTGGCGATATTATGGCACACATCGTAAAGGAGCTTCATGCCCAGCTCCCTTGGGCTGATCGAAAGAGATTCCAGCAAAGTCTCTTTGGCCCAGTGCATTAGGACCTGCCGGTTGGCCCAGGCGTAATTGGCTGCACATGCCATGGCCGCGAGATAACGTCGACCCTGGCTGGATTTCAGATGGGCGCAGGCAAGTTGCCTGTCAGGCAACTCAAAGGATGCCTTTTGAGTCGGCTTGCTCATCTCTTTCAAAAACTCATCGCATACCTGATGGCCAAAGCCCCGGGAACCGGAATGGATAAAAACAGTGATCTGACCTTCAAAAAGGCCGTAGGCTTGGGCTTTTTTCGAATCATAGATCTGATCGACCACCTGGACTTCGACAAAGTGATTCCCTGAGCCGAGGGTTCCCAACTGGTCTTTGCCCCTTTTAAATACTCGATCACTCAGGACTGAAGGATCTGCCCCTTCCATTACTCCGTGATCTTCTGTCCGCTCAAGGTCTTCAGTGGTACCAAACCCTTTTTTCACGGCCCATGCGGCCCCTTGAACGGCTACTTTAGTTTCATCACTTTTGGATAGACGGATAGCACCCGTGGACCCCACACCACTCGGAATATTTTTAAACAAGGCAGTGACCAGGTCTTTCATCAGAGGCCGGATTTCTTCAGCCCGAAGCAGGGTCGTCATAAGCCTGCAGCCGCAGTTGATATCATAACCGACCCCTCCAGGTGAAACGATGCCCTCATCGAGATCAAAGGCTGCAACGCCACCGATTGGGAAACCATAACCCCAGTGTATGTCGGGCATGGCCAAGGAATGGCCCACAATACCGGGAAGTGTGGCCACGTTGGCTACCTGGGTAAGGCTCTGGTCCTCCCGGACTGCATTGATGAGTTCGGCATTTGAAAAAATAAGGCCGGGCACACGCATTGAACCGGTTTTTGGAATCAGCCATCGATAATCATCGATTTTTTCAAGTTTGATGTCCATGGACACACCTCTTAGTATTGACGAAAACGAATTTAGGAGAAACTTAGTACCTTATGAGTAAATTTGTGTTCAAAACGCACAGAAAATTTTATTTCAATTGTCAATGCTCCCTTTAGGTATGGTATACGGAGCGAAGCGACTCCTTAACTTTAGGCACTTAAAACTTTAGTTCACTTTAGGCACTTTCCCGGTTTATCCGGGTCAGGGGTCATCGGGATGTTTTCTTATAAATCGAAAATAATTCTGGTCTCCCAGTGGTCATCCTTTTTAGCGACTTCGATTTGATGAAATGTAACCGCCTTAATCTCACACAGTATTTCATGCAAATTCGTATCAAAAGACACGGTTTCAAGGGTTGCATCCAGATGGGATTGGGAAACGGAGGTAATTTCAACGCCCGTGACCAGTTCATGCTCCCCTTCGAATAGATAAAGTATTTCACCGAGCCAACGAACCATAAGATCAGCCAGGTCGTAACCTTCGACCGAAAGGTTAAAGGTTTTGGTTGTGTCGGCAGGTTTCCCTTTGACCATGATATACATCATTGATTTGGCGGCCACCTCGAAAAGAGTTCTAAGATTCCTGCCGCGGGCTATAATGCCCAGGTCTGCTGTATGATCGAGGAGTGTGAAATCTGGCTTTTTCGAATCCATGTATAATATTATCTTTTATCACCTGAATTGTCAAAATCGCTTTTTATTGAAATGGAGGAAATAATACCATGAATTGTGCGTTTTGTGGGGGAAAAGTGAGCTTAGAGGGTAAAGTGAGCAAGAATGATACATGCCTACATTGTGGTAAGGACCTTCGGTGCTGTAAGCAATGCAAGTTCTACGATCCTCATTCTTACAATGATTGCCGGGAAGTATTGGCGGAACGGATTGTAGACAAAGAGAGGTCCAATTTCTGCGACTACTTTGTCCCAAGAGGATCTCGTGGGGGCAAGATAAACAGGAAGCAGGAAGCAAAAAGGGCATTGGAGGCCCTTTTTAAGAAGTAATGCCCAAATTGAGTGATGCTCAATTAGGTGGTATTGGGTATTGGTTATCTGGTATTGGTTATAAGGTGTTTCACGTCTTATCTTATATTACTTCCCTGATAGAGATATAAAAAATTAAAAATAATGCCTATCTACTTAGCTCCTAATATTATACTATAAGCAGATGTAACTCATTGATAACTTATGGGTTAATCGGCAAAACGAGGTTTTTGAATAACTTCAGATCTCACTAAAAAGGGCGATTTTGCCCTAAAACAATCGCAAGTTTAATTCCCGATTTTTCCCCCAAACGGAAGCGGAGAGATCGCCCGGAACCATCAGGCATTGAGGGCCTGGTCTCATTTATTTGATCAAGTACAA
>JAKLQB010000609.1 GCA_022013615.1 Desulfobacterales bacterium
CAGATCGTTGCAGCAGGAAAAATCTTAGAGACCATTTTAAAAGCCCCCCCTTCCCTTCTAATGATCATAACTGCTGTTGTCTTTATCACATACACGCTGTTAGGAGGGCAACATTCAGTCGTTAGAACAGATACAATCCAGAGCCTGATCATTATTATTGCAATTCTTGTCTCGATTCCCCTTTGTCTTGATAAAGTGGGAGGGGTTTTGTCAATGAGAGAAACCCTTGGTGCGGACTACTTTTCATTTCCAGTAAACTCACATTTTACCTGGAAAACATTAGCTACATATCTCTTTTTGATTGGGTCGAGCTATCTGGTTGGCCCTGATATATACTCAAGGATCTTTTGTGCCAAGGACGAAAAGACCGCCAGGAGTGCCACCATGGCGGTAGCCCTGGCATCAGTACCATTTGCCTTTATTATTACTATGATTGGCATGTCGGCCAGGGTATTATTTCCACAGATTAGTCCAGAGGCTTCCTTTCCTACGATAATCAACCATATTTTCCCCGTTGGATTGAATGGACTCGTTATTGCCGCACTCCTTTCCGCAATGATGTCCTCAGCAGACACATGTCTATTAACAACCAGTACAATTCTGTCAGTTGATGTAATAAAGCCCCTTCTAAGATCAGGCATATCAGAGAAAAAACTCCTTTTTCTTTCCAGATTCCTTATCGTGGTGATAGGTATCCTTTCTCTTGCAGTCGCGCTAAGGCTAAAAGGAGTCATCTCATCCCTCCTTCTTGGCTATACTGTTTATACATCCGGACTTGTTCTCCCAATTCTTCTCGGTTTTTGGAGGCACAAGCTTAAGCTAAACAGGGGGGGCGCGATCTCAGCCATGGTGGCTGGAGGCGGGTTGGCATTGTCCGGGAAACTTATGGGATTGAATGATTTTGGTCTCTACGGCTTTTTTCTGTCCGGCCTTATCCTGGTAGCCGTAAGCCGTTTTGTATCCTTTGGTGCGCCTTACAGGCTGAAATAAGCTCTTACTTCCTTAATAGACACTTTTTTTGTCTTCTCTAAAAATTTGGACTTGGCCTTCATGATCCGTCCAAGAGACTGGTGAAGTCTATGCCCCGAGATTTCGCCCCGGATCACCTTCATTCTAAGAATCTCGATAGCTTCAAGGACCCGGGTTTGGTCCTCACATATCAAAAGGAGATCAGACCCTGCCTCAAAGGATGCGACGGCCCCTTCGGCCACCCCCCACTTCTTTTTGATTGCACCCATTTCAAGGTCATCGGTTAGAATTAACCCCTTGAAGCCAATTGTTTCTCTGAGAAGTTCTGAAAGGATCTTATTGGAAAGGGTAGCGGGAAGCCCCGGCTCAACAGACTGATATATTGCGTGCGATGTCATGATACCAGAAACACCTGCCGCTATGGCCTCTTTAAAAGGTGGGAGATTGATTTCTTCCATTTCCCTGCCATCCAATTCGATTGTTGGGAGATGATGATGGGGGTCCAGCGATGTCTTGCCCAAACCCGGGAAGTGCTTGGCCACGGCCATCACTCCATTTTCCTGAAGTGCTTTAATGACTACCTGCCCAAGCATTGCAACTTTTTTCGGGTCGTCGCTGAAAGTTCGACCTGCCAGGTGCTTTTCAGGCTCACCCCACCTAACGTCCACTACCGGTGCCAGATCCATGTTGAGGCCTACTAAGGCCATTTCCCTCGCTGTAACTTCAGCAAACTCCCTGGCCCTATCCATCGGCTTCGGGTCCGCTCCAATGGCCTCGTTGCCGGGGAAACAGGTAAAAGGCTCCCTTAGCCTGGCCACCGGGCCCCCTTCCTGATCAACGGCAAGAAAAAGTGGGATGCCGTGATATTTCATAGCCCGGTCTTGCAGGTCCTTACAAAGCCCGGCCAGTTGAACAGGATTTTCAATGTTCCTGCTAAACAGAATCACCCCGCCCAGACAATAATCCCGAATGAGAGCCTCTGTGTCCGCATCCAGTTCCTTACCAGGCATTCCGGCCATGAAAAGCCGACCTATCTTGGTGTTAAGTTCTGACAGCTCAAGTGTGGAGTGCACAGGATTTATCTCCTTTGATGTAAATGACCACGGTGATTACCTACAACCCATCAATATTCATTGACTTCTAGTTTGATCATGTATAATCAGGTTACATTAATAACACTACCTAATAATATCAACTGGTTATACATGGTCAACTCCCCTGAAAATCGGAAAATCTGTCAATTTCTGACATATCATTTTTGACATAACCGGTCAATCCGCATAAAGAATTTACGCTTTCCTTCATGTGCTCCTTGCTCAAGTGCGAATACCTCAATGTCATTTTCATGTCTGTGTGGCCTAATAGCTCCTGGACCTCTTTCAAATTCCTTCCACGCATAACCATATGACTTGCGCATGTATGCCGGAGGTCCCGAAATTGAAAATCTTTGATCCCTGCCCTTCTAACAGCGGTTAAGAAGCTATGCAAATTGTATAACCGTTTAAGTGGCGCCGGTCTCCGCTTTCTCACAGGGTGCTTTATATCAATAATCTTATCCTCGTTGTGGCGATAAGTAAAAACATATTCTGATTCCATTCCCTGCTCTTTCCGGATTTCCTTGAATAGCTGGGCCAGTTCATCATTGATCGGGACTTCCCGCGGTTCATCGGTTTTGGTTTCCGTAAGGTAAATAAAACCATTCTTAACCTGCTTCCACTTAAGGCTCAGTATCTCGCCTTTCCGCATCCCGGTATTGATGGCACAGATAACCACCTGCTTTATATGCTTAGGGCATTCAGCAAGCAGCCGGGGGATCTCTTCTTCAGTGAGATACCTGATACGCTTGTTATTCTCTTTTAAAAGAAGGCTGTTACCCTTATCAAAAGGGCTTCTTTCCATTAATTCCCATTTAACGGCCTTATCAAAGACCTGGTGAAGACAGATCATTGTGCGGTTAACTGTGGCAGGCTTTCGGATAGTCCCCTTCCTGGCTGTAGGTGTTCGCATTAAGTGGTTTTTATATGCCTCAAGGTCTCCATATGTGATTTTTGAAAGTAGCGTATCTCTTCCGAAATATTCAAGGAAGTCTTTCATAAAAAACCTTTTTGCAGTCTGGAAGCTGGTCTGGTCCCGAAAGTTTTCCTTATACCTTTCAATCAATTCTTCAAACTTAGTTGTGTAGTCCTTCTTGACGTCCAGATAACGATTTTCAGCTATAAGAGAAACACATTTACCTAACTCTGCCTCTGCGTCCTTTTTTTTCTTGAACATCCTGCGGACACGTTTTCCCTTTGGGTCAAAATAATCAATGCGCCAGGACACCCCTTCCTTGCCTTCAACTCTTGTCACTTTTGCCATCTAATCCCCCCCCTTTTCAAGATAGATTTTCACAGCCTTGATGATAATTTCCTTCATTGTGGTTCCCTCTTGAGCAGCTCTGACCTTTGCTTCCTTATGAAGGTCATCAGGAAAATCGATAATATATTGCGCCATGCACTCACCCCCTTTCGATTGATGTTATAACCATTATAAGCATTATTCACATAATGTCAAGGGGAAATATGCAATATCTTGAAAAAAAGTTTTCATCTCATCATTTTCTTTTCCTCTTTTCCATCTTTTCCATCTTCCTTTTTCATGTCATTTGAGGGGGTTGGAGGGGGTGTTACAAATGTAACACGACTCCTTCTTGCTTTCTGATTATGTATGTTTGGTCAGATTGAGTTAGAATGGGTGGGCCTACTGAGCCCAGTTGCTTTTCACCTTTCCGTATTCGATGCCGGACTGCCCCTTCCCGCTTTCCTTCACGGCTTCCACCATGCGAACTTGAATACTTGAATACTCTGTTTTTCCTTGTCAGATTTCTCCATATGTGGAATTTTCTGACAGATTTGGCTTACTGTCTCTTTTGTATGTCAAACTCTTTACCGATTTTGGCAATCTCGCCATTTTCGGTAAACTTTTTTATTACATCTGCTATTGTCTGTTGTGGTATATTAAACTGTTTAGCAATCTTTTCCTGTGTGTTCCAGGCTCTTAGGTATGCCTCTATAATTTTTTGGTTACGTCATTAGCTACAGTTGTAGCGTTTGCTTGTCTGATTATGTATGTTTGGTCAGATTGATTTTAAATGGGTGGGTCTACC
>JAKLQB010000610.1 GCA_022013615.1 Desulfobacterales bacterium
ATCATCATAGCCAAAGTACCGCTCGGAAAAAAAGATGTGCCCGCTCATCTCCCCGGCTAACAGCGCCCCCTCTTCTTTCATTTTGCTCTTGATAAGGGAATGACCGGCCTTCCACATGATGGGCTGTCCACCGTGTTTCTCGATATCGTCGTACAGCACCTGTGAACATTTTACTTCCCCGATAATTTTACCGCCCGGATGGCGCGTGAGCAAATCCCGGGAAAAAATAATCAGCAACTGGTCTCCCCAGATAATACTCCCCTCCTGATCTACCACACCTATTCGATCCGCATCCCCATCAAAGGCAATTCCGAGGTCAGCAGAGGTCTCGGCCACCCTGGAAATCAGGGTCTCAAGGTTTTCAGGGAGCGTTGGATCAGGATGGTGATTCGGAAATCTCCCGTCCGGGTCGCAAAAAAGGGGAATAACGTCAAACCCGATCCGCCTGTAGACATCGCAGGCCACCGGACCGCCGGACCCATTACCGGCATCCACAACGACCCTTCTTTTGACCGGACCGGGCACAATATTTTTCTCCAGGTAGCGGAGATAAGGATCAACCATATCGGCCTTCTCCAGTTTTCCATGCCCCTGTCTGAAATCATCTGATTCTATAATCTTCCTGATCTTCTGGATCTCTTCACCGAAGATAGAAGCTTTACCCAGGCAAATCTTGAAGCCGTTGAATTCCGGGGGATTATGACTGCCAGTGATCTGAACCCCACCGTCCACCTGCAGTTGGTGGAGGGAAAAGTAAAGGAGCGGCGTAGGGACCATCCCCACATCCACAACCTCCACGCCCGATTCCATGAGCCCCTCAATGAGCCATTTTGACAGATCAGGAGAGCTCAAGCGGCAGTCACGGCCCAGTGATATACGCCCGGCACCTTTGTCATTGTAGTAGGTTCCCATGGCAAGGCCCAGAAGGTGAACTATGTCTTTGTTTAACTCATCAGGTACTACACCCCGGATGTCATATTCTCTAAAAATATTTTTTTTAATAGCCATTTCTCCTTTCCACTTCTTTTCAATTATTTTCTCATGTGGTACAAGAGTGTTACTATCAGGAAAAGGGGCTGATAGACAAGGTTTAAGTTATATGTCATCAAATTCTGACAAATACATCATCGCAATTGATCTGGGCACTTCAGGACCCAAATCAGCCCTGGTTTCCACGCGCGGAGAAGTTGTCGATTGGGAATTTGAGGAAACACCGGTTCTACTATTGCCAAACGGAGGGGCAGAGCAGAGACCTGATGATTGGTGGGATGCAATAAAAAATACCTTGAAGAGACTGCTTGGCAAGGGATTGGTTCCCGTTGACGATATTGTGGCAATCTGTTGCACGTCCCAGTGGTCAGGGACGGTGGCTGTGGACAGGGGAGGCAATCACCTGATCAATGCCATCATATGGATGGACTCACGGGGCAGCAGGTATATCGAGGAAATAACACATGGATTGATCAGGTTTGAAGGTTACAATGTCTTGAAATTATTGAAATGGATCAGATTGACCGGGGGCGTGCCGACCCATTCGGGTAAGGATCCCATTGCCCATATATTATATATAAAAAGCCAACATCCCGAGGTATACAAAAAGACTTACAAGTTTCTCGAACCAAAAGACTACATAAATCTCCGGTTTACCGGCAGATTCGCCGCCTCTTTCGACTCTATCGCCCTTCACTGGGTGACCGATAACAGGAACATCGCAAATGTGGCATATAATGATGATTTAATCAATCTATCAACCATTGACCGTGAAAAGTTTCCAGAGCTTAAACGCGCAGTTGACATACTTGGTCCGGTCAGGAAAGAGATTGCTGATGAACTGGGGTTAGGGAGAGATGTAAAGGTTGTAATGGGAACCCCTGATATCCCAAGCGCGGCAATCGGGTCCGGCGCTGTACGTGATTATGAGGGACACCTTTACATCGGGACGTCATCCTGGCTTACATGCCATGTGCCGTTCAAGAAGACGGATATATTCCACAACATGGCATCCCTTCCATCGGCAATTCCCCAAAAATATTTTGTCGCCAATGAGCAGGAAACGGCCGGCGCTTGCCTGACATTCCTGAGGGATAATATCCTTTACGGCGATGATGAATTACCGGCAGGGGCAAAACCTGCTGATATCTACAAGATCTTTGACAGGATCGTGGAAAAGGTCCCTGCTGGAAGCAACAAGGTTATTTTTACGCCCTGGCTCTATGGAGAACGGACACCCATAGACAACTCTTCTGTTCGAGCCGGATTTTTCAACCAGTCTTTGAAAACCACACGGGGGGATTTCATAAGGGCCGTTTTCGAGGGAGTGGCCTACAATGGAAAATGGCTGCTCCGATATGTGGAGAAGTTTATCAAACGGCGAATAGATCCCATCAGCATGATTGGCGGGGGTGCCAATTCCAATGTGTGGTGCCAGATTCATGCTGATGTTTTTGATCGGACCATAAGGCAGGTCAAGGACCCAATTCAGGCAAACCTGCGAGGCGCTGCATTCCTGGGTGCTGTTTCTTTGGGATACCTCAGCTTCGATGATATCCCTGGACTTACCGAAATAGCCAACACCTATAAACCGAATCCTGAAAACCGCAAGATCTATGACGAATTGTTCAAAGCATTTCTGTCAATATACAAGAGTAACAAAAGAATCTATGAAAAATTGAATAGGATTTAATGTCTTGTATCGTAAATTCGTGCATTTAAGATATTTTAGTTTTTGCATCGAGAGGCTCCTACATTTTGAGTCAGGCTCAAGGCTAAAGGCGCAAGGCGCAAGAAATGGGAACTGCACAACATCTTTCCCTTCCAAGCGCTTTCGGAGGCAAAGATGGATATAAAGAAAATCTTAGAAAGCGGCATTGGCCGCATGAATCCCCGTATTGCTTCCTGGGTGTTCAAAACCATTAAGGCCATACCCCCTGTTAAAAAAAAGATACAAAAAGAATATGATAACATCATGAAGGATCTGGAGGGTGTGGTAAAACCTTACAAGGAACGTTCAATTTCTTTTTCACATCTACCTGAGACCGGCCGTGACAAGGAAGAAATATTAAAAGATATGGAAACCCTGGGGTCTGTGGAGGAGTCGAAATGGAAAGACGGATATGCTTCGGGTGCTGTGTATCACGGCGATGATGAACACATACAATTCCTAAACAGGGTATATGCCATCAATTCACAGAGTAATCCCCTTCATTCTGATTTGTGGCCGAGCTGTGCCAAATACGAGTCCGAAGTGGTTTCCATGACCGCGAACATGCTGGGTGCGGATAGAGCCAGTAAAAGTCCGGATTCTGATGAAGAGATATGCGGAGTTGTTTCTTCGGGGGGAACGGAAAGTATTTTGCTGGCCATGAAGACCTATCGTGACTGGGCGCGGGAGACAAAAGGGATCACCAAACCAGAAATGATCATCCCCAACACAGCCCATGCTGCTTTTGAAAAGGCCGGGCAGTATTTCAAAATAAAGGTCGTTCGTATCCCTGTTGATAGTGATTATAAGGCAGATGTGTCTGCCGCCAGAAAAGCCATGACAAGAAACACCATAGTAATCGTAGGATCGGCACCCTCGTTTCCACACGGCATCATTGACCCAATCGAGGAATTGTCAGAGATGGCTAAAGAAAGAGGTGTCGGATTTCACACGGATGCGTGTCTGGGCGGGTTTATTCTCCCGTGGGCTGAAGCGCTGGGATACGAAATTTCCCATTTCGATTTCAGGCTCCCCGGCGTGACGTCAATCTCCGCAGATACCCATAAATACGGATATGCGGCAAAGGGAACATCTGTCATTCTGTATCGGGGGCTGGAACTGCGTCATTATCAATATTACAAGGCAACGGATTGGCCTGGGGGACTCTATTTCTCCCCTACATTTGCCGGAAGTCGACCGGGTGCCCTGAGCGCTGCCTGCTGGGCGGCCATGCTGGCCATGGGAAAGGATGGATACATGAAAGCCGCCGGGGAAATACTGAAAACCGCGTCTTTTGTAAAAAAGGGGATCAAAGAAATGCCGGGGCTCTACATACTGGGCGATCCGCTCTGGGTCATAGCGTTCGGCTCGGAGACCCTGGATATTTACAAGGTCATGGATTACATGACCGGGAGGAAATGGAGCTTAAACGGCCTCCACAGGCCTCCATGTGTTCATATCTGTTTGACCCTGAGACACACCAGGCCAGGAGTTGCGGAGAGGTTTTTAAAAGACCTGAAATCGGCAGTGACCTATGTTAAGGAAAATCCCCATGTGAAAGGCGGTATGGCTCCCGTGTACGGCATGGCTGCCACCATACCTGACAGGGGCGTTGTGGGAGATCTGCTTGATCGGTATATGGATTTGTTATATAAAGTTTGATCACTTAACATCGCTGTTTCTGCATTGACTGACTTCTCTTCCCCTACTATATTTGCCCCATGCCGAATTCTCCTCTCACCATAGAAGACATCCTGGGACCGGACGGCCTGCTGGCCCGATCCCTGGATGGCTTTGAGTTCAGGGACTCGCAGATGCAGATGGCCCTTCTTATCCAGGAGGCCCTTCAAAAAAGGACCCCCGCCATCGTGGAAGCAGGCACTGGCACCGGAAAGACCTTCGGGTATCTTGTGCCACTTATATTGAGCGGTAAAAAGACGGTGGTTTCTACGGGAACCAAGAATCTCCAGGAACAGATCTTTCTTAAGGACATTCCTCTTCTGCGGAAGGCCACCAACCTGGATATTGATGCCATGATAATGAAGGGGAGAAAGAACTACCTGTGTCTTCACAGGTATTATCAATTCTTTTCACAATCTTCTTTTTTGAAAACAGGCATGGGAAAGCTGAGGCAAAGGTTAGAGGTATGGCTCAAAAAGACAAAATTTGCTGATCGCTCGGAGCTTTCATGGATGGCAGACGATGACGCACTTTGGGATGCGCTTTCATCGACATCAGATCAGTGTCTCGGCTCGGAATGTATGCATTTGCATGAATGCTTTTTGGGACGGCTCCGCAGTAGAGCCGCCAAAGCGAAAATTATTATTGTAAACCATTACCTGTTTTTTGCCGATCTGAAAGTCAAAAAAGGCGGGTTTGGTGAGGTAATTCCCCGGTTCCAGGTTGCCGTGTTTGACGAGGCCCATACTGTTGAGGAAATTGCAACCGCATATCTGGGAGAGGCCCTGAGTACCAACCAACTAATGGAGTTGGTCAGTGATCTGGAAAAAGAAACAAAGGATCTGTCAGGGATAAACAAAGGGAAGCTAAAACAACACTTGAATATCATAAAGACCGGTTCGGAAAACTTAAGGGCGTTCTTTCATGATTATGGGGACAAAGGACGGCTTGACCATGAGACCGTCTCGGTCATACGGAAGGGGCCGGCAAGGGAAATCCGCCGCGGGCTCAAATATTTACGGGAAAAAGCAAATTTCAAGGACTTGGACCACCCCGTGCTCCAGTCAATGGTGGCTCGGGCCACAGAAATGGACGATCTGCTGGATGAAATCCTCAAAAAAAGGGATACCAATTGGTTAAACTGGTATGAAAAGCGAAAAAGGAGCATGGTGCTTCACGCATCCCCACTTGACATATCCGATCGGATGAATGGCCTCCTGTATAAAAAGGTGCAAACGGTGGTATTCACTTCCGCAACCCTTTCCACGAACAAAACCTTTGACTATATCCGCACGCGCCTGGGCCTCCCGGCTGAGAGTTTGGAGGGTAACTACCCTTCACACTTTGACTTCAATAACCAGACCCTGATGTATATTCCGAAAGATCTACCCAGCCCGAATACGCCCGATTTCGCCCCAGAGGCTGCAAAACGAATTGCTGATATTCTTGAACGAACAAATGGCCGTGCCCTGGTTCTCTTTACCAGTTATCACAACCTGAACCTTGTCTTTCAGCTCCTGGAGGGGAGAATTCCATATACCCTTCAAAAACAGGGGGATGCACCGCGCTCGATCCTGTTAGATGAATTCAAGCAGGATATCAACTCGGTACTTCTGGCCACAGCCTCTTTTTGGCAGGGCGTCGATGTGCCAGGAGAATCCCTGAGCTGTCTGATCATAGATAAGCTACCTTTTGATGCGCCTAATGAGCCACTGGTCTCAGCCAGGATCGATGCAATACGTGACCAGGGCGGGAATCCCTTTATGGAATACCAGGTGCCTTCGGCCATTATATCACTCAAACAGGGCATGGGACGTTTGATCAGAAATAATTCCGATAGAGGAATATTGTCTGTGTTGGACAATAGGATCATAACCAGCAGATATGGCAGGTTTTTTTTGGACAGCCTGCCACAAATCCCAATAAGCCATGATCTATCAGATATCAATCGCTTTTTCGAATGATAAAAGAATAATTTTTATATTTTAGACAGGATTAACAGGATCAACTTGATTTTTGTTTGTTTCTAACCCGTACAAGCCGGAACCAAAAAAGGTAAGGAGAAGCAGAATGCCCCCAAAACCGTGGAAATTGACCTCAAGCAACCGGGACAAATCATATCGGGTCTTCAGTCTTAGAACAGACCACGCCCGATCACCCCGTACAGGCCAGGAGCATGATTTTTTTATTCTTGAGTGCCCACCCTGGGTAAATGTTATCCCACTCACTCCTGAAAATAAGGTGGTTATGGTCCGCCAATATCGTCACGGCACCCGGAGTGTCACCCTGGAAATTCCGGGGGGTCTCGTGGAAAACAATGATACCTCTGAAGAAGCAGCAGTGAAAGAACTACGTGAAGAAACAGGGTATCAGACCTCTGAGATGATCCCTCTTGGCAGCGTTCACCCAAATCCGGCCATACAGAACAACCGGTGTTACACCTTCCTTGCGAGAGATGTGTTTCTTGCCGGAGAGCAGCAGCAGGATGACAAAGAGGACATCGAAGTCATGCTCCGTCACATTTCGGAAATCCCCCGCCTGATTAGAGAAGGAGAAATCACCCACTCACTGGTTTTGGCTGCTTTTTACCGGTTTTATATGGAATATGATGCCGGGGATCTCGAGTAACCCCTGCCTCTGTCAAAAAAGCTAACCGCTTTACACAAAAACATTTTTCTATTGAGGAGAAATAACGCCGTGACACCTCTTGGGGGGCCTGATCGGGCTGCATGCGTACGTGAGATGTTTGGACAAATCTCGGACAGGTACGATCTGATGAACCGTTTCATGGCTTTGGGGCAGGATAGAGCCTGGCGCAGGCAAGCAGTTAGTGCGGCGGCATTGTCACCTGGCGGACTTCTGCTGGACGTGGGCAGCGGTACAGGAGATATCGCCCTGGAGGTCCTGGGACGAGACTCGACCCTAAGAGTAATGGCTGTGGATTTCAGCTCTCAGATGATGCAGGTGGGACGTCGAAGGCCGGGTGGCCAAAGGATATTCTGGTGCCACACAGACGCATTGGAATTGCCCTTTCCTGACGCCACTTTTGATGCCGTAACATCAGGGTATCTGGTGCGGAACGTGATTGACGTGCGCCGGGCCTTTGAGGAACAAATGCGCGTGGTCAAGCCCGGTGGCAGGGTGGTCTGTCTCGAAACGTCACCGGCCCGGCGCAATGCACTTCGGCCCCTTGTGCTGTTCCATTTGAAGGTTGTTATTCCCATGCTGGGTTACCTGATCGCCCGGAACAGGGCCGCTTACATGTACCTGCCAAAGTCCACCCAGGCATTCATGACACCGAACCAGTTGGCAATGATAATGGAAAGCATTGGCCTCAAGGATGTATCCTATCATCGATTCATGTTAGGGACCATGGCGGTCCATACGGGTGTGCGCCCTGAGGAGCCGTGATGAGTCTGTCCCGCACAAAAAAACCAACTTCTCATGGACATCCTTGAAAGTTCATGTTATCTGAAGATTCTTAAATCTTATCAAATAGGAATCAAGCGTCCGACCTCATTTCTGGACATGACGGGGATTTGCACACAGGAGGAAATACTGAATGTTATTAAGTATGATGAGAAAACATGCCAAGTCCTGGCTGATAAAGGTCCTGATAGGCATTATTGCGCTGGTCTTTGTCTTTTACTTTGGCTATTCCTTCACGGCAAAGGAGGGGTTAAAAATAGCTTACGTGAATGGTGAACTGATCAGCGGGATGGAATATCAAAAGGCCTACTGGGACCTATTAGAAGCGCTTCGGAGACAATACAAAGATGTCTGGAACGATAACCTGATAAAGGTATTCGATCTGAAAAACAGAGCCTTAGACAACCTAATCAATCAAAAGTTGATCAGCCAGGAAGCCAGAAAAATAGGCCTGGACGTCACAGAAAGTGAAATACAGCAAGCCATTATGGACTACCCGGCATTTCAGATAGATGGCCAGTTTGACATTAGGCGGTATAGGGGTCTCCTAAACCAGAACCGTATGAAACCAGAGGATTTTGAGGAGGGCATGGCCAAGGAACTGCTTGATGGAAAGCTGCAACAATTCCTGCTAACCTTCATGCCGGTAACCGACCAGGAAGTGTTAGACTATTACACCCATACCAACGAGAAGATCAAAATCAGCCTTGTCCAGTTCAAACCCGAAAAGTTCAAAAAGTCAATCGAACCTGATCAGGCTTCTCTTGAAACATTTTTTGAGGAACGCAGGGAGGGATACAGAGTCCCCGAAAAGGTCAAACTTGCCTATCTACTGATCGATCCGGATACCTTCAAAGATAAGGTAGTGATCAAGGATCGTGAAATCGAGGAATATTATGAATATAACATTGATACCTTCTTGCAGCCCAAGGAGGTAAAGGCCCGGCATATCCTATTGAAGTTAGGCCAGGATGCGGCAGAAGAGGAAGACAAAAAGGTTAGAGAAAAAGCCACAAAAGTACTGGAAGAAGCCCGGAAGGGAAATGATTTTGCTGCCCTGGCAAAAAAATACTCAGAAGGCCCTACAAGGTCCGAGGGCGGCGACCTGGGGTACTTCACGGCTGGGAGGATGGTCAAACCCTTTGAAGATGCCGCATTTAAAATGAAAAAGGGGGAAATCAGCGACCTTGTACGGACCCGCTTTGGTTATCACATAATTAAAGTAGAGGATGTCAAGGAGGCCAGGACGAAAGCACTGGATGAGGTACATGACCAGATTTCAAAAATACTGCTCAAGACCGGCAGTGCGGAACTTGCCCATGAATACGCTCTGGGCCTTATCGACCAGATGCCCTACGACGCAGACCTTGCCAAATATACGGCGGAGCGTGAACTTAAGGTAATGTACACTGGAGATTTCTCCCAGGACCAGCGTATACCAGGTATTGGCGGTGACGATAAGCTGCGCCAGTCCCTCTTTTCCCTGCGAAAAGGTGAGACAAGTGAACTGCTTGAACTGAAGGGGAAATTCTATATTTTTCAGATCGCTGACCGGAAGGAATCCTACTTACCCGAAATGGCGGAAGTTACCGATAAACTAAGAGATGAGTATATCGCATATCGTTCGGCCGAAGAAGCAAAAGCTGCTGCTGAAAGCTACCTAACCGCACTGAAAGAGGGAAAGGCTTGGGATGAACTTGCCAAGGAAAAGCATTTAGAGCCTGAGGATACTGAGTTTTTTACAAGACGGGGTCCTGTTCCCAAAATAGGTAATGCGCCTGATTTACTGGAAACGGCCTTCAGTCTCAATAGGAACAAGAGATATCCGGATACGATCTTTAAAAACGACAACGGGGCATTTGTCATCAGATGGGAGGCAAGCGAGGGTATTGATGAAAGTAAATATCAAGAAGAAAAAGACAAATACCGCTTTTCGCTCATGCAGACAAAGCACCGGAGGGCGTTTCAGGTTTGGGTTGATAGTCTAAAAAAGAAAGCAGAGATAGAAATTGTTACGCCCTTAACAGAGGGCTGAATCTATTGATTATTGACGATTGACTATTGACGATTCTTTATTTGTGGGTAGTGTCGGTGGTCCGTTGTTAATCGCTAATCCCACTTGTATTTCAGGTAGTTGGCTGA
>JAKLQB010000611.1 GCA_022013615.1 Desulfobacterales bacterium
TCCCTGCATCAAAACGCTGGTTTACAGATCAGACTGTGAAGGCATCAGAGTGCTCGGAATCAGACGTGGCTGGGCCGGACTTCTGGAATACGACCCAAATAATCCCATCAGTGCAAAGGACTGCTTCCATGAGCTTCATCCGGCAGAAGTACGCACCATTGATCGGTCAGGGGGTACATATCTTCATACATCACGCACCAAACCAAGCGCTGTGCATAAAAAAGATGCCCCTGCATTTTTGGAAAAAGCTTTCAAAAAGGAAGATGATCTCCATGACTTCACCCCCCATGTCCTAAAAAACCTTGAACATCTTGGAGTTGATGCTGTTATTCCCATTGGCGGCGATGACACCCTTAGTTTTGCAGAACGGCTGCACAGGGAAGGCTTCCCTGTAATTGCCATCCCTAAAACCATGGACAACGACGTCTTTGGCACAGACTATTGCATCGGCTTTTCCACTGCCGTGACCAGGGGTGTAGATTTTATACATGCCCTGAGAACATGTGCCGGCTCGCATGAACGGATCGCCATAATTGAACTATTCGGCAGGTACTGCGGCGAGACGTCGTTGATATCAGCTTATCTGGCTGGCGTAGACCGGGCAATCATTTCAGAAGTTCCTTTTGATCCCAAGAAACTGGCAGATCTCATTATGAAAGACAAACGGGACAATCCCAAGAATTATGCCATGATCACGATTTCTGAAGGAGCCAAGATGGTTGGGGGTGAAATGCTCCTGTCAGGGGAGTTGGATGCATATGGCCACAGACGGCTGGGTGGCATTGGGGAGGAAACTGGCGCCGCCCTAAAAGAGCTAACAGGACAAGATGTCCTCAACCAGAGAATATCCTATTTGATGCGAAGCGGCACGCCGGATTCTCTGGACCTTATGGTGGCTGTTAATTTTGCCAACACGGCGATTGATCTTTTTTTAAGAGGCGTGTTCGGACGTCTTATTGCATTAAGCCGGGGAATTTACACACACATCCCCTTGAGCACCATAACGACGGGCCAAAAAAGAGTGGATATAAGAGAGCTGTATGACATAGAAGAATATCGGCCCAAGATTGTGCACGTGAGCGGGAAGCCGATGTTTTTGTATTAAGCTAAAGGCTTGGGGCATAGGGCTTAGGGCATAGGGCTAAGGGATAATTGCGATATTTAACATTGTTAACAAATTAGTTCGCTTTGCTCACAATTGGAATGTTGGAATACGTGAAAAGAAAAACAACACGTAGGATTTACGTCGGTAATATCCCCATCGGTGGCGGAGCCCCTGTGGCTGTCCAGTCCATGACCAACACGGACACCAGGGATGTATCTTCAACGGTTCGTCAGATCAAACGGTTATCTGAGGCAGGTTGTGAGATTGTTCGTTTGGCCATTATAGACAAAGAAGCGGCAACAGCATTGCGGGAAATCAAGTCAAAAGTCGAAACGCCCCTTATCGCTGATATTCACTTCGATCACCGCCTTGCTCTCGCGGCCCTGGATGCCGGCGCGGACGGACTAAGAATTAATCCCGGTAATATTGGCAGCCAAAAAGCAGTTTCAAAGGTGGTCAAAGCGGCCCGTGAGAACAAAGTACCAATCAGGATAGGAGTCAACGCAGGGTCTTTGCACAAAGAGATCCTACTGAAGTACGGCAGGCCGTCACCTGAAGCCATGGTGGAAAGCGCCATGGAACATATAAGGCTTTTTGAAACATTAGATTTTGACCAGATCAAGATATCATTGAAATCTTCTCATGTAATGAATACCATCAGCGCCTATGAACTCCTGAGCGAGAGAGTGGACTACCCTTTACACCTTGGTGTGACAGAGGCAGGCACGCTCATATCAGGTACAGTAAAAAGTGCTATCGGTATTGGCTACCTGCTGGCCAAAGGTATTGGCGACACTTTTCGCGTTTCTCTGACCAGAGACCCTGTTGAGGAGGTCAGGGTCGCCTATGAAATCCTAAGGGCCCTGGACCTCAGACATCGAGGCCCCGAAATCATCTCCTGCCCCACCTGTGGCCGGACTGAAATAGACCTTTTTGCGCTCGTTGACAAGGTGGAAAGGGCCCTGTCCGGTATTCAAGCCTCTCCAAAGGTTGCCATAATGGGTTGCGTGGTGAACGGCCCGGGCGAGGCCAAAGAGGCTGACATTGGCATTGCAGGCGGCCGAGGACAGGGAATTCTGTTTAAAAAAGGTGAAGTTGTAAGAAAGGTACCGGAGCGTGAACTGGCGGAGGTCCTGATCAGTGAAGTCAAGAGGTTGGTTGAGCAAAAGAATATTGAATATTGACTATTGACTATTGACTATTATGTATTGTCACTCTTCAATAGTCAATAGTCAATCGAAAATAGTCAATTATTACCCCATTACCCTCCGCATCTGGCGGAAGGAGCGAATCGGAGACAAATTACAATTATGCGCTATTCCAAATATTTCATTCCCACATACAAAGAGATTCCCTCGGACGCAGAAATCATCAGTCATCAGCTAATGATCAGGGCAGGTATGATCAGAAAACTCACTTCCGGCATTTACACATATCTCCCGGCAGGTCTCAGGTCCATAAAAAAAGTGGAAAATATCATCAGAGAGGAGATGAACCGGGCCGGAGCCATAGAGGTCCTGATGCCTGCTGTTCAGCCCGGGGAGCTCTGGCAGGAAAGCGGCCGATGGGATTATTATGGCCGTGAACTCTTAAGGTTTAAAGATCGTCATAACCGTGATGTCTGTTTCGGACCCACCCACGAAGAAGTCATCACCGATCTTGTGAGAAGAGAGATCCATTCATACAAACAGATGCCCATCAACCTCTACCAGATTCAAACCAAGTTCAGGGACGAAATACGACCCAGGTTCGGTCTCATGCGTGGACGCGAATTTATCATGAAGGACGCCTATAGCTTTGACGTAGACGAAGAGAGCGCTAACCGCAGCTATGAGATCATGCATGAAGCCTACACAAGAATATTTCAAAGATGCGGTCTAAAATTCAGGGCCGTGGAGGCGGATACGGGTTCTATTGGGGGAAGTTACTCCCATGAGTTTATGGTCCTTGCAGACACAGGAGAGGATCAGACCATAAATTGCGTGAACTGCCCTTACGCTGCCAACCTTGAAAGGGCAGAGGTGAAGACGCCCCATGTCCCGCCTGATATGAACAGTTGCGATATGAACACGCTCGAATCGGTTGACACCCCAGACATAAAAACCGTAGAAGAATTGACTTCTTTTCTTAGCATTTCACCGGATCAGCTCATTAAAACGCTTATATTTGTGGCGGATGATGAGGTTATTGCCGCCCTGGTCAGGGGTGACCACGAACTAAACGAGATAAAGCTCAAGAATTTTCTTGGCGCACAAACCGTTGAACTGGCAGACGTATCCCTGGTAGAGGAGACCACCGGCGCTCCCATGGGTTTTGCAGGTCCCATAGGCCTAAAGGCAA
>JAKLQB010000612.1 GCA_022013615.1 Desulfobacterales bacterium
AAGGGATTTTTCCGGATTGCCCATGCTGGAGCCGACCAATGTCCAGGAGATGAAGGACATGACCATCGCCGCCTTTGATCTATCAGAGGAACTGGCACTTCCGGTGATCATAAGGACAACAACCCGTTTAAACCACATCAGGGCGGCTGTGGAGCTTGGCGAACTGAAACCGGTTAAGACCAGGGACACGTTCCAGAAAATCCCTTCCACTTTGTGTGCGTGCCGGCAGTGTCCCGGAACCTTCACAAGCTCCTTTTGGAAAAATATGATAAGGCATTGGAAAAATCCGAAAATTTGCCACACAACCAGATCATCGGTGACGGTAAGTGGGGGATTGTGGCCAATGGGGTGAGCTTTAATTATGTGAGGGATGCTGTTTCAGATTTAGGGATAGGTGACAAGGTGAGCATCCTAAAGCTTGGGTTTTCATGGCCCATGCCTAAAGATCTATGCGCCCGCTTTCTGAAACAAGTAGACAAGGCCCTTGTTGTTGAAGAGTTAGAACCGGTGAACGAAAATGACCTGAAAGCTATTGCTCAGGAAAACGGAATCATCACACCAATCAAAGGTAAAGGCGTCAGCGGGCTCTCCCGGCTCTTTGAGTATGATCCCGGTTTGGTGCGTAAGGCTATTGCCGAATACTTTGGTGTGGATTACACCGCGCCTGAAATGACTGACCTGTCAGATTTACCTGCACTCCCGGGAAGACCGCCGAATCTCTGCGCCGGATGCCCTCACAGGGCTACCTACTATGCTGTCAAGCAGGTCTACGGACCGGACACCATCTATCCGACTGATATCGGTTGTTACACTCTGGGTCTGCTTCCGCCCATTTCCATGGCCGACCTTGTCATTTGTATGGGCTCTTCAGTCAGCACCGGTTGCGGCTTTTCCCGTGCCACCGATCAAAAGGTGGTGTCATTCATTGGCGATTCCACCTTTTTCCATTCAGGAATCACAGGACTCGTCAATGCGGTTCATAATAACCACAAATTCACCCTCGTGATTCTGGACAATGGAACGACGGCCATGACCGGCCACCAGCCCCATCCCGGTGTAGACACTGTTCCCATGGGGGTTGAGTTGACACAGGTCTCCATAGAAGACCTGGTCAGGGGACTTGGGGTCAAGGATGTTCATGTGGTCAAACCCTTTAAATTGAAGAAAACCATTGAAGCGGTCAAGGCCACCATGGAATATGACGGAATGTCGGTCATAATTTCGAAAGAATTTTGCCCGCTTTTTGCAAAGGCCACCGGCCAGTTTAAAAAGACCAAACCCTTCTACGTGAATCAGAACAAGTGTAAAAACCATAGGGACTGTATTAATCTGCTGGCCTGCCCGGCCATGTTTTTGGAAGGAGACCAGGTTGAGATCGATAAAAACCTCTGTATCGGTTGTTCCGTATGCGCTCAGGTCTGTCCCGAGAATGCGATTCTGCCAGTGAAAGGATAAAAGGGAGGCTTCTATGGAAACAAAAAGAGTAGTATTTATTGGCGTCGGCGGTCAGGGAAACCTTCTGGCCTCACGTTTATTGGGAGAGGCTGCTCTCTCTCTAAATATACCATCTGTTGTAAGCGAGATACATGGTATGGCCCAGCGGGGCGGAATTGTGGAATCGGCCGTCTTATTGGGAGACGTCACAAGCCCGATTGTCTCTAATGCCGAAGCCGATGTATTGATAGGCTTTGAGCCTTTAGAAACCCTGCGAGCACTTGGAAAATGCAACAAGGATACCATTGTCATTACTAATACGCACCCGCTTCCGCCGTTCACTGTCTCGGTTGGAATGGGCACCTATCCGCCGGTGGATGAGATCATGGATCTGATTCATAGCAAGGCCAAAAGGGTTATCGCACTTGATGGGAATGCCCTGGCAGAGGAGGCAGGCAATCCCCTGTCCCTGAACATGGTGATGCTGGGCGCCCTCATCGGGTCAGGGGCTATTCCAGTGGGCGCAGAAGACATGAAAAAGACTATCTCAACCACCACTAAAAAGGCCTTTCTGGAATCCAACCTGAAGGCATTTGACCTTGGGATAAAAAGCGCAAATTAGGGCAGCTTGCTGCTGCGAATTCCCCGGCCCGGCCCTGGCTTTTGGTGGGAAACGATTTGGTTCATGGGCAGGCGTTGCCCCCCCTGTCTTGTCGCTCACGTCACTGGCAGGCACAGGGGACAGGAACCTTTGTATTTTTAACAAGTTTTTACCCTTGACAGGCAATTCTCCTTTACATTTTTGTTTCTAAAATATATCATTTTATCTCAGCCAGGTTGAACCTATATTCAACCCTTATTTAAAATATTTATCTTAACTGATTTCAAATACGAGGCAAGAGAAACAGGTTTTTTGAAAGGGGGAGCAGGGGTGTCAGAGAGAAAATCATTCCTTGAAGGGAAAAAAATCCTGGCCGTGGATGATGAAGAAGACGTCCTGGAAACAATTGAAGAGGCACTGGAGGTCGCCCACGTTGACAGGGCTTTGGATTTTGCCACTGCAGTGAAAAAGATCAGTGGAACTAAATATGACATGGCCATACTGGATATTATGGGGGTTGACGGTCTAAAACTTTTAGACAAGACCGTGGAAAGAGGCATTCCAACGGTTATGCTGACTGCCCATGCCATAAATGCAGAAACACTCCTGACCTCCATTCGTAAAGGCGCCATTTCTTTTCTGCCCAAAGAAAAGCTTGCAGAAATTGACCGCCTTATAGATGAAATTATGGAAGCCCACACCACTGGAAAACCAACGTGGAAGATAATTTTTGACGAATTAGGCGATTTTTTCGACGATAAGTTCGGCCCCGAATGGAAGGAAAAGGACAAGGCTTTCTGGTCTGAATTCAGCCGTACCTACCATGTGAGCAAAGGTATTCAAAGAAGGTTGACTCACGATGAAAAGGTTCTGTCAAAAGGGATATGATTTTTCAATGAAATTCGCAATCTCCTGATTTAAAGGGATTGGGATGATATGGAGAAAAGAGCCAGTTTTAACTTTATAACCTTTAACAGAGAAAGGAGTACAAAATGGGTAGAAAAAAGTTCTTTATTTTCGTAGCAGTTTGCATGGCAGCGGTTTTTATGATATCCGGCCTGGCGTTGGCCGCGGAAAAGGCCTCCCCCCTGGATGCATGGAAACCTAATTTTGATCCTTCAGGCGCAAAGTACAAATGTATGGTCTCTAACGTCTCTCACCCGGTATTAAAGGGCGTATACACCGGTTTTGCCATCAGGGACGAGTTATGGAAACGCACCAACGGCCAAATATACCTTGACTACAAACCCTTTAGTATGCTCGGCGGAGAGGTGGAGGTCCTTAACCAGTTACAGATGGGCGCGATCCAGGGTATGCTTGTCAGTTCCGTGGCAGCAACCAATCTGGGCCCGAGGTTTGGCCTCGTCAATCTTCCTTTTCTGATCGACTCCTTTGAAAAATTAGACAAATTTACCAAAAGCGGAAAGCTCTTTGACCATTTCCTGATGTCCATGGATTATCAGGGCATTATGGCAATTGATATCTGCAGTTATGGTAATTATGGCTGGGCCACTACTGTACCGGTTGAGACTATTGAAGATGCCAATAAGGTGAAATTTCGTATCGCTGAGGCCGCTGTTAACAAATTGACTTACAAGGCATGGGGCTTTAACCCTGTGGTTATGCCATGGCCTGATGTGCCCGTGGCCCTGAAGCAGGGTGTTATTACAGGGCTGGATCACACTCTAACCGTATGCAGCGTCACCAAAAAATTTGAGGTGGCAAAGTATTATACCCGGCTTAATTACGCACAGGGCCTTTTTATAAGTATTTTTAACAAGGCCTGGTTTAATAAGCTCCCCAAAGACCTTCAGAAGATATTCATAGACACAGTGAAGGATATGAATGCAGTTTCCCGTAAAGCGGATATCGAACAGGAAAAAGAACAGATCAAGGCCGCAACGGAAAAATACGGCGTCACATTTTTTACATTGCCTGACAATGATATGAAGACTCTCATAAAGCAGGCAGATTTGGTTCATGTAACGTATGCACCTGAAATCAACAAATTATACAAAGGCGACAAATACCGGCCGGCAAACTATCTGAAAGAAGTCCAGGACTTAATGGGCTACAAACCGTAAATTGAAATGAAACCTGAAACGGGCAGAGGGGGTAGGTGATACCCTCTCTGCCGACCTTTATGGGGGCTGCCCATGTTTTTAAAAATCTTAGGTGTTCTGGACAAGATACTTAGTTTCATTGAGAGCTGGGTTCTTTTTATTTCAACATTTGCGGCCCTTATCGCACTTTTCGTCAACGTAGTCCTGAGGTATGGTTTTAACTACTCCC
>JAKLQB010000613.1 GCA_022013615.1 Desulfobacterales bacterium
AACTGTACCCCTTGCTCGTCAATTACCGGGATCATGTTTTTGACAAGAGTGATGACATCGTGCCTGCGAGAACCTTTGCCTATGAGTACGGCAAGCAATTCATGGTCTGTGAGGGAAACGGCCCCTCGCTCAATGAGCTTTTCCCGCGGCCGTTCATGTTCCGGCAGATTTTTGATATTCCTTTTCGCCATAATACGCTACGCTGCTGCTTGCAACCCATGATGAATAACTGTTAATGCCATAGTGTCAAAAATTGCCCCAGCATCAATATATTTGGGATCAATAAGCTCTTCATACCGATCCCGCTCTTCATACGCGCCCTGTATCGAATAATTTACCTGACCGGCATAGGTTTTTTCAAGATAATAGATATCTTCCTTATGGGCGGCGATTGTGGACTGGATTTCCTGATCATGCATTTTTTCTTCGGTTACTTCCTTGATGTAAAGGGCCTCTTCATCTGTGATTTGAAATTCTTTACTGATCTTCTCTATCATGTCCTGTATCGAGACTTTTTTAGGGGGTGGCCCGCCACCGCCTTTTCGTCCTTTTTTCAATTTTATTTTGCCGGAAATGGCCACTTCCCCTTTATACTGCACACTGGCCTTGACCACACTTGTCTGCCGTATCTTCTTCATAAGTTCCGAAACCGACCCCTGCTTGATGAGCTGCGGGCCAACATATTCAGCAAAAGCGGCGAAGATGCCGATATGTTCGGGGTAGGTAAAAAAACAGGTCAGAAAATGATAACTTTTTACAAACCGGGCCAGCAGATAGACAAATTTTTTCCGGTCATCAAGTTTGGCAATCCTATCCTGAAATCTCTTGCGTAAACCATTCACCGTAAACTGCAGTTGCGCGTCATTACCCGCCGCAATGAGCTGCACTACTTTTACGGCATTTTCAGGGCTGAAAAGCCTGCTCTTTATTATCTCGTCGTAATAGTTGACACATTGCTGCTCATCAGGTTCAGAGCCTTCAAAAGGAGTGCCTTTGCGGTACTTATTAAAGGCTTTTAAAATTGCATGGGCATTGTTGGTAAAATCGACAACAACAACGTTATCTTTATTGTCATGACACCGATTTAACCGGGACACGGTTTGCACGGCATTGCGGTCGACCACCGCTTTATCGAGAAACATTCCGGCCAGCAGAGGCTGGTCAAAACCGGTCAGGAACTTACTTGCTACCACCATCAGTCGATAATCTTCCCCCTCAAAACGGTCTTCAATAAGCTCGCCGGGCAATAAACCGTTAACCTGGAATTCAGTAATGGATTGATTGGTCTCGTAGTGGATAAAGTCGGAAAAAGCATACAACACCTTATAGTCAGCGCCTTTCCGCTCTTTAAGTTTATCTTTTATAATTTGAAAATATCGCAAGCCTGCCAGCCGGGAGCTGGTAACGATCATTGCCTTAGCCCGGCCGTCAATCAACGGTTTAATCTTTTCCTCAAATATGCGGAGCATAACTTCGGCTTTATACTGGATAAGTCCCTCGTCTTGAAAGGCAACATTTTTCAAGGCCTTGCTCACCACTCCGGCGGGATAGAGCTTTTCTTCATCATCAGCAGGAATTATGGCGCAATGCAGGTTATAAAGGGTTTTATAGGAAATAATGCTGGTGGCCACATCCACAATGTATCCTTCCTGGATTGCCTCGGCCTCGGAATAGATGTCAAAAGGCTCGCCAAAGAGTTGCACGGTGGCAGGCGACGGGGTGGCCGTAAAGGCGACAAAAAGCTGATTGGCATCGTGGGCGCGAATAATTTTGGCGATTTCCTCTTCCGGGTCGGTTTCGACGTCGGCTGTATCGCTGTCCGGTTCATTCGGGTTGCGGAAAGGCACCCTGATGGCAACCCCCATTTTCCCTTCCTGGGAGCGATGGGCCTCATCAATTAAAAATGCCACCCGAAGCTTTTTTAAATCAGGGTCGTGCTCGATTTCATCCAAAATCCATTTAAATTTTTGCTGGGTGCTGACCACTATCGACCGGCCGGTTTTTAAGAATTTTTTCAGATCGCTTGCTTTTTTGGCATAGCCTACCACGCCCTGCAGGTGGGCAAAATTATCGAATTCATCCCGGATATTTTTATCAAGCGTCTTCCGGTCTGTGAGCAGAAACAACATATCCAGCATCTTCTCGTTGGTGCCGGGTTTATACAAACTATGAAAGCGATCTGCCAGCCAACAGATGGAAAGGGTTTTGCCGGAGCCGGCGGAATGGGCGATTAGGTATTTCTTCCCAATATCAGCGTGCGCCGTAAAATGGCCCAGGGCATCCTGTGCCACCTTGTGCACCATCCGGGATTGATGATAGCGGGGGAAAATGGTGTATACAGGTCTTTCCGGTTTGTCTCGTTCGGCCTCTTTTTGTGGGACGTAAATCAGAAAAAAGGACAGAGCTTCAAGGATAGTCTCTTTGGCCAGCACATCACGGTAAAGGAATTCAACCGGATATTCCTTTTCATTTTCAGTCTTATTCTCAAGACCGGTGTTATGCCAGCGGAAATTCTTTTCTGCTTTTGGATCTGTGGCCACCATAACGTCGGAGGTGTCTGCCGCGATATGGAGAAAGGGGAGTTGAAATATTCTATCGCTGTGATCCCGGTCAGCATATTGTTTTACCGCATCATGCACGGTCTGGTTTTTCTCGTGCTTCAGCTCAACAGTCATAATGGGGAGACCATTCAGAAAAATGCCAAAATCGGGCCGTTTGCCTCCCTTGATGATCAATTCGGGGATAAAGGTGATTCTGTTCTCAAGGTAGTGCAGATTGGCAACACTCTCGCTGGAACGGGGTTTTGGAAAATAGAGTTTAAACTCCAACCCCCGCACGGTGAGGCCATGCCGGATGATCAACCACAGGGGGGAAATCCGCAGTTCATCCTTCAGGGCTTTGAAGATTTCATACCTGGCGTCGGTTCCGTAATCCGTTTCCAGGCTTTCAAAAGTCTTTTTTTGGGTTGCCTTGAGAAAGGCGATCAGATGGTCCTCGGCAAAATAATATTCCGTGTCGGTGATCTCATCCTGCTCAAGCACAGCATACTGGTGCTCGCGGATGAAATATTCCGCAATATGACGTTGGAATTTCTTTTCCGGGCCTTCAAACATAGTTTTACCGCAATTCCTGGTGTATTTCCTCTTCAACAGGTTGCTTGATAATTCGACCATCTTTATAAATAACAAGTGGTGTCCGAGTATCCTTTGCCGTTTTGCGGGCTGTTAGAGCAGCCCGCCGCAAGGCCGCTTCAACCCTGGCGAGGTCGGGGTCTTGAATTGTCTTTTTTGTTGTGGTCATCGTTTTTTTCCCTCATCAATCAGTTGTGGGCTTTCGCCTGAATTGTCATACAGCACCCAGGCATCGACCAAATTTTTATAGATATTATGAAAGTTATTCCATCCTTTGTCAAACCGGCGACGGATAATCGGCTCATCCACATTGTGACCGCCCTGGGCAACGCGAATCCTAACCCGTTCCACCGCAATTTCCACGTCCGGCAGCCTGAGGAAAATTAGCTTGATCCGATATCCGCTCTCCCGCCACTGCCGGATATATCGGGCGTAAAGGCGGCCACTCAACGTGGTTTCAAAGGCAAAACTTTCCCTGTGCCCAACATATTCCCTGATTTCTTTGAGCATCAGACGACCCGCCCTGAATGCCGCTTGTTCCGGGGTAAATGGCGACAGCCCGGCCGCGATCAGGTCGGCATTGACAAAGGAGGGACAGCCCGCCTCCCTGACCAGGAATTCTCTGGCGAAAGTGGTTTTGCCCGCGCCATTCGGCCCGGCAATGATAACAATTTTTTGCTCTTCACTCATAATTAATCCTGTACATCGTCATCTGTTAACCGTCGCTTGCCGGTGACACATTCGTGGATCAGGGACTTGCGGTATTGTTCCAGAGTTGAGATTTGTTGTTTGATATTCTCCTGTAACTCTGACAGCTCTGAACATTTTTTGTCCAGATAATCAACTACGTGGCGTTGTTCTTTCTTAGAGGGAACAGAAATAAATATTTGACCGATTGTATCGGTATTGAGATTCAGTTGGGTTCCTAATTTTCCCAATCCTTGATATGGAGCCTCACTTAAAAAAATATAGTAAAGAAAATCCTTATTAAACTTTGGGTTATCAAACCAGATAAAGCCATCGTGAATGCAACATTTGATTTTTGTTATAATTGGTTTGCCTACTGTGCCAGCTATACTGATAAACAAATCACCTGGATTCTGTTTAACACTTAAAGATGCTCCTAATTCAGATAAAGTTTGGGTTGTTTTTTCAAGGTATCGACCGCTTGCACTCACATCTGCAATTCTTACCCAAACATATTCTCCGTCATCATCAAAATATTTTTGGTCTGCAATAGGCCTGGGAGATGCACCTCTTTTTACATGAGCATATCTTTTAATCCTTTTTACATTCCAATGCGTTGGAATCTTCCCAAGCCACTCCACCCCCGAATCCTTCAACTCCACCGAATCATCCAGACCACGGGTGACGGCCTTGTGGATAATCGACTTGCGCAAAGCATCCAGGATTTCAAGCTGCTTCTGTTTGGCTTCTATGGCTTTATCAATGGTAGCGCAGGTTTTGTCCAGGTAGGAGGCAATTCGGCGTTGTTCCAAAAGAGATGGTATTGCAAATTTCAGAGTAACGAAATCTTTATCATCAACTGCTGGATAACCAACTCCTTTTGCCACAGCTTCCAAGTGCTGCCTTGATCCGTCTGAGATTAAAAGATAATAAGTGTACTTCTCGTCAAGACGCTCCTGAATCGGTGTTACAACATAAAAACCTGTTGATACTATTAAATTTCCTGAAATATGCTTAATGTGAGCAATGGCTTGTAGGTTTGGCCTCACAGAAGATATTACCGTATCACCATTACGAACAATCCTGCGTGCCCTTGAAGGCGCATCTAAAAAAAATAGTTCTCGAATTTCATTTTTTGAAATAATGCCACGATTATTGACATTTGAAATTTCAAGATAGTTCAAAATATAATCAGAATGTGTAGAGGTCGAGAGTGAATTTTCATTGACCAGTGCCACATTTTTCAGCCTTGTACAGTTCCAGTTCTCTGGATATTGAAGCCCAATCATTGTAACCCCTTCAACATCTTCTCCGCCTCTTTCTCCAACGCCCAAAACTCATTCAGCAGCTCATCGGCCGGTTTTGGCGGATAGTATTTATAAAAATATTTATTGGGCAGGATTTCATAACCCAGTTGGGGGCTGTCCTGCCGGCGGATAATGGGTTTAGCGATCTCACGCTTCAAAAACGTTTCGATATTCTCTCCATATTGGATATATTCATTGTCCGAAACATAATGACGGTGGGTAAAATCAGCCGCAACCTCCAGCCCTTTAATAAAGGCATTGATCGCCTTGTTCTTCTCCGTGGCTGTTGCAAGGTTTTCCGTCAGCTTGGCAATTTCACCTGCAAATGCCTTCTTCACCTTTTTTTCAAATATTTTCACTAAGTTCTCTTCCGGACCGAGTGTGAAACTGATTTCCCGCTTAACCGTGTCAAGCTTCAAGCGGATGCGGAAATCAAGGTCGGACTCATAAAATTGCTGTTCTTTCTTGATGTTGGCCGGTGTAAATGCCTTGGTAAACGGTTCGGTAAGATAAGCAGGCTGGTCATTTTCATCGGTCTGCCAGAAGACCACAC
>JAKLQB010000614.1 GCA_022013615.1 Desulfobacterales bacterium
CCTTAGCCGTTCGTTTTCCAATAAATTCAGCAGTCCTTCGAAGTTTACCCGCCATATCTGATCCAACCAGGCATTCAGTATCAGTTCTGGCCCAGATTGCCAGGGAAGCGCCAGCCTGGACAGAAGGTCTTTCATAGGCAGGTTCCTCTTTGGTATCATAAATTATTTCTATTTTTGGGTCATACCCGGCGGCTTTCAACGCTTTTTGGCATTGTCTAACCATTCTGTCAGAGACCTTCCTTGCTTTGAGTAGGGAAGACAAAGCGACTCCTTTTATTTCAGCTACTTCCCCCTGGTCAATAAGAGTCAGTGGCTCTAACTTCCCCTTTATGGGCATTACCTTCACGTGGATTTTGCCTTTACCTTGAGGCACATAACCTGGTTGGATGATTTTTATATCCAGATCCACTCCCATGGCCATCAAGATTGGGAACAAAACGTATTTTAGATGGTATACCGAAGGCGCAAAGTCCTGAAACAGACCGCCGGTAATCTCAAACTGTGAGGGCCTGTCGGCAAAAAGAGCTGGGGGTATTACAGTTAAAGCTAACATTGTGGCGGAACCCGCAGTTTTGATATCCCAGTTGAATGCACCACCCTCTATTTTCTTTCCGGGCCTGAATTTTATTTCGTTTGACCCAACCTCTGCTCCTTCCAGCCTGCCCCGGCAAATTTGAGCAGCGGCTTCAATTGCTTTCAGGTGCTGGGGCCTTAAACCAGGTTTGTCTCTTTTGGCCCTGATGTTCTTTATATGAAGGTTCCTGCCAACCAAAACCGAGAAAGAAACCGCATCCCTGACTATTGTCCCTGACCCTGATTCTTGACTGCCGTCTATTTCTATCATTTTCCTCCCCATTTCAAAGCCCAAAGGCCCAAAAGGGTTATCGTCCTCTGGGAAGAAGCCATGCCTTAAAGAAGGGGTTAACGAATCTGATTTCTTTCCCGCTTTTGAACAGAATATTGATGTTGATCATCCGTGTTATTGCCCGGCTCACCGATGCAGAACTATGGTGCCCGACGGCCTTCACAAAATCCATCGAGTAAACCCTTATACCGCCTTCCTTTGCTAAGGCCGTAAGGCACTTGAGTTGAAAGTCCGTCAGAAGGCTGACAAAGGTTTCGTATGACTTTTGTTCCCGGGAGAATATTAACTCAAGAGCCGCCTTCAGTTTGTCCGATGAAACGGCATCTCCTTCTGGAGTGACTTCCCATAGGGCCTCACAGAGCTGCTGTATATCCCCTGTAATGTTATTGGCAATTTCAAACACTTGCTTTAAGGTCTCTCCCAAAACTTTACGCCCTCCACTCTCGAACTTTTTTACCAGGAATTTCGAAAATTCTTCATATGGCATCGGATCAACGGTGAGCGGGATAGCCGACTTAAAAAAAGCTGAATTTGGGGAGGTAAATATCTCGTCCATCTTATGCCTCATGCTCCCAACAAAGACATAAGCGATATTGTTGTGAAACTGTATCTTGCTCCTTAAAAGTGCAATGGCCTCATCGGCGTCGTTTATCTCTAATATGTCCTGGAATTCATCAAAGACGACTACAAAACACTTTTTCTTACTTATGGATTCGATTAAATCGAGTACCTCCTGGATTGAATCGGCCTTCAGCTCCACGGAAGCATCGAAAGAGACGATAGGCATGGAGGTGACAGGATCTGTAGTAATGGTCGGTCTGAGATGCGACAGGGTTTTAATCATCCTGGTTACCCAACTCACCTTGTTTTCCAGGGTCACTATTGCCCGGAGCATCCTCTTGCACAAGGCATCTACAGACTTAATACCAAGGAGATCCATGTATAAAAGATCGGTTCCCCTTAACCTCCTGACCGCTTCATAAACGAGAGATGACTTTCCGACACGCCTTTCACCGAAAACTGCTATGTTCTGGGATGCTTTGATATGATTGGAAATATGCTTCAGTAAGCCTTCTCTACCGCAGAAATCTTTTCCCAGAACAATTGATCCGTATTTGAATGGATTCATGATTCATCACCTTTCACTATTATGTGCTAAGCAATTTTGTTTTAATCATAACCGCATATAACACAATTGTTAAATACTGGCAAGAAGAAAAGCTAATTCACAGCCAAGACCAAAGGCCAAAGGGATCGAACCATGCTAACTATTTAAAAATATTGTATAAAAGGAAGAGATATACCACTATTTAGCCCTTATATCGCACTTTTTAAGGGCAAAAAGAACATTATTCACAGCAATCAATGGCGAGAGCGAAAAGACATTATACACCTGGTCAGATATGATATACCCCAGGTTAGATAGAAATTCGGCTAAGCTTAAATAATCGTTGACAATGTATATACATTATCGTATTATCTAAAACATGAACATAGTCTGGGACAAAGAGAAAAATGATTGGTTGCAAGTAAATCGATCAATTTCCTTTGAAGAGATATCAGGATTGATTTTGGATGGTACATATATTGATATTGTAGAAAATCCTACCAGGGACAATCAGATGTATTTCATTATGAATATCAAAGAATATACATGGGTAGCACCATTTCTGATTGATGATAAGGAAAGAATAGTATTAAAGGCTGCTTTCCCTATCCGGGAATTCCATAACAAATATGGAGGTGATAATGAATAATCTAACCAATGAAGAAAAAGAAATTGAAAACAATATAGACTCACTTGTTTCTGTTTCTGGCAAGAAAAGGGAGCGAATTGAGTCTATCTTGGCGAAAGCAAAAAAGAATAAAGCTATAAGTCTCCGCATAGCAGAATATGATCTTGAAAAGCTAAAAGAGAAGGCAGCAAGCGATGGGATTCCATATCAGACCCTTATTAATACAGTCTTGCACAAGTACATTACGAATCAGCTGCTTGAGAAAAACGAAGTTCTTAAGTCTATCCAGGTATTAAGAAATAAAGAAGCTATCTTACACTTATAAGGCCTCCTGATGTCAATAGGTAATGTTATCCCCAAGTCTATGAAACTGGTTGCGGGAAGAACAGGGCAGGAATACAACCAAAGGAAGGAACACATTGGAGAAAATTTTGGATGTTGGGTACTGAGCCTCGGAAAACCACCGGTCAGCGGTATAGGGTTGTCACCGAAGGATTTAGTTCCCTATATGAATACTGGCGACGACAGGAATCCCAGCTAGATTGGCAGTGTCTTTTCGTGTTACCCCCCTGGCTGGAAATCTGGTGGCAGAGCTTCGGGACGAACGCTGAACAATACCTATGCAGCGTTAAGGAGGGGAACTCTCTTATCGGAATATCCCCCCTGATGTTGACCGATAAAACCGCCTATATTTTGGGGAGCCCGGATGTCTGCGATTATGCGGACTTTGTTATTCAACCTGGGAAAGAGCACCTCTTTTTCAACACGATGCTGGATGATCTTGTGAAAAAGGGCATCCATGAGTTGAACCTGGGCCCACTCAGGCCCGATTCTGCAACATTCATGCATCTTTTAAAGATTTCTGAACAACGAAAGTACCAAGTCATTAACGAGGAAGAGGACGTTTCCGTGGAACTTGAATTGCCTCCGACCTGGGATGCATACCTCGGGAGGTTAAAAGGGAAACAACGCCACGAAGTGAGGCGAAAACTGAGAAGATTGAAAGAATCCGGAACCATCAGCTACCAAACATTTGAGAATGAAAGAGCCTTAGAAGAGAGGATTGACCTCTTTTTACACTTTTTCAGAAAAAGCAGGGAAGACAAAGATATTTTCATGACATCCGCCAGAGAATCATTCTTTAGATCGTTGACAAAGGCGATGGCAGCTGAAGGCCTCCTGAAAATAGGACTTTTGAACCTGGATTCCAGACCTGTCGCTGCGATATTATACTTTGATTACCGCGATATCGTCTACCTCTACAACAGCGGATACGATCCGGAATACCGACACCTAAACGTCGGCTTGATCTCAAAGGTTATGTGTATTAAAGAGAGCATCCAGAGAGGGAAAAAAAGATTTGACTTTCTCAAAGGGGCGGAAGCCTATAAATATCGCCTTGGAGGAAAAGAAATCCCATTATATCGTTCCAGAATTGCTTTAAGATAAAGTGTTGGCAGACTGAGGAGATGAATCTAACCAATTACAGGGAAAGGATCTGGGTGTAGTCGTGAAACTGCGTATAGCCATGCTGAGTGTGCACAGTTGCCCTTTTGGTGAATTGGGCGCAGAAAACACCGGTGGAATGAGCGTTTACATTAGGGAGCTATGCAAGGAACTTGGCAGACGTGGACATATCGTTGATGTCTTCACCCGCACACATGAGCCGATACATGACCAGATTCTAAAATTTGGTCAAAACGCCAGACTAATCCACTTTAAGGCAGGAGATGAAGAGGATATGAACCGATTGAAGATTTATCCCTATCTTTCTGAATTTTCCCGCCAAGTAGATAAGTTTAGCAGGCAAAACGGGTATCATTATGACCTGATCCACAGCCATTATTGGCTTTCGGGGTTGGTCGGAAGGCAACTGCAGCAGTGGTGGGACATCCCTCATGTCACGATGTTCCATACTCTGGGCGCTGTGAAGAATGCTGTCGATACGGGTATCAGGGAGCCGGAGGTCCGAATAAAGTCTGAAAAAGAAATAATCAAAGACTGCCACCGTATTATTGCACCGACAGGGAGAGAAAAAGATTATCTCATTAACTATTACAATGCCTCTCCCGAAACCATTAGCATAATTCCATGCGGTGTAAATCTGGATATTTTCAGGATCATAGAAAAGGAAATTGCGAGGAATATTCTTGGTTTTAACGGAGAAGGAATTATTTTATTCGTCGGCCGCATTGTCCCTATAAAGGGTATAGATAAACTCTTAATGGCATTAAACCATCTTGAGAATATTGAACGACTCCGGCTCCTCGTGATCGGGGGTGATAAAAATTGTCAAGACGAAGTGAACCGGCTAAGGCGTCTCTCGAAAAACCTGAAGATAGAAAGTTCTGTCACGTTTCTAGGATTAGTGGAACAAGAAAAGCTGCCTTATTTTTACAGCGCTGCCGATATATGCGTATTTCCATCCCATTATGAAAGCTTTGGCCTGGTTGCACTGGAATCCCTAGCCTGTGGAACACCGGTCGTAGCTACCGATGTGGGAGGTATTCGGAGTGTTGTTCGTGATGGAGAGACGGGCTATATCGTTTTGGATAATGTACCTCATCTTCTTGCAGAGAAAATCACCCTTGCCCTTTCCACGCCAAGGGCTAAAACAGATGCAAGTTATTCGATAAGAGAATCCGTTTTTAAATTCAGTTGGTCAAATATCGCTGAAGCTACTCTTCAGGAATATCAGACCTTTAATGGCAAAAAAATAATCTGATCGTTCACCTTAGGGAAAAGCCATTTATATACCAATCCCATTGACCCTAACCCTCGATCCTCCTTTCAAACCAAAGTGTGGTCTTCCCTATCTCAAAACCAGCGGATTTATAAAGTGTCAATGCAGCCTCATTTTCACTGTCTACAGAAATCTGTGTAATGTTTGTCCCCTGTTTTATTAAATAGCTTAGACCTGCCGCGAACACCTGTTTGGCCAGTCCACGTCCTCGATAATCCGGGTCAACACCTAACATATGGATGCTTCCGCTTCGCCTATCTTTCCGATCATCTCTTCCAAGGTCTATTTTCGTCCAACAATAGGCGATAGGCCTATCCCCATCCCATGAAATGACAATACCTTCCGGGAGACAACCCGGAAGCTTAGTGCGATATGTTATCTCCTCGACAGTGTTTGGATTGAATCCCCAGGTATCCATGAAGGAACGGTTTTGAATCCGGGTTAGGGCTGCCTCTTCACCTCTTTTAAACGTACGGCATGAAAAAGGGACATGGTTAGTATTCGGTAACCTTGCCATCTGCAAATCGAGATTCAATTCATAAAAACGACGGATAGGCTTGAAGTCCATCATGCACAGGAGATTTTTCTCCAATAGGTTCTCATTCGATGTAAATATATGAGCTAATGTCAGCTGCAATTCCACCGTTCGCCTGAATGAACGATCAAGAAGACGCTGTAGCAGTCCGTCTGTTCGATCAGCCGGGTGTACCAGGTAGCTGACTACAGACCGCTCAATATCCTCTTCCGCCAGAACATGCACGTATCCTCGTATGGTTCCTGCGTTTTCAACTACATATAGGTTTTCCCCCAGGTTGTAAGCTGGAATTCCCTTGTACGCTAATATCAATTCTAAAGGGATACCGCATCCAACCAGTCCTTTTTTTTCAATTTCATCTTTGAACCGGATCAACTTCGATAAATCTTCCTGGTCGTATGGTTTTATTGTTTTAGTGCCTATATTCATTTCTTGTGTGATCTATGCTTAATTTTGTAGGATTTAAAATTGGATCCTAATTCACCCTGGGACCTTGTCAAATACCTATCTGTTATTAAACAAGGTTGATTTTAGGTCGGGATCCACCCCGTGTCAATCCCAAGCTTAACTATATTCAACCCTTGCGACCTCTAGTGTTATAAGGACAATACTCTTGATAGTACCCTGCAAAAACTTGAATTTAGTAATTTCGAACTTACTTTATGCCAATTCAAAGTTTGATGGTCTCGTAAAAAGTCATCACTCCGGTGAAAACCGGAGTCCAGACCATCTGTAACCATTTGAGAAGACTGGATTCCGACTTCCGCCGGAATGACAAAAAAAATCGTGTTTTTCGACTTTTTACGAGTTAATCAGAACTTTTGGGTTTAAGCTTTTCTTTGATAAAAACGAGATATCCAACCCTTTGGGTTAATCTCACGTCACGAAAACGGTTAACCTTATTTCTTAAACAGAGGACTGCATCATGGATACACAATTGGCTCATGTATTGGTTGTGACACCCCATCCGGATGACGCTGAATACGGTGTGGCCGGGACGGTCGCCCGCTGGACCAACGAGGGGAGGACGGTCGTTTATGTCGTCTGCACAAATGGCGATAAGGGTACCAGTGACAGGAAAGTGAAGTCCGAAAGCCTCATCAAAATCCGAGAAAAGGAGCAAATCGCAGCAGCAAATCTTTTAGGTGTAAAGGAAGTGATTTTTTTGGGATACCCGGACCAGGGATTGGAGGAAACACCCCAATTCCGTAAGGACATTGTTAAACAGATCAGACGATTCAGACCTGAGACAGTGGTAACCGCCGATCCCTATCGACGTTACATATGGCACCGGGACCATCGGATTACGGGCCGAGTTACCTTAGATGCTGTCTTTCCTTATGCCAGAGACCACCTTTCCTATCCCGACTTGCTGGAGGAGGGGTTTGAACCCCACAAGGTAAAGGAGATTTTATTGTGGGCATCCGAGAATATCAACCATCGATTGGATATCACAGACACCTTTCCTTTAAAACTCAACGCCTTAAGAGAGCATAAAAGCCAAGTCGGTCACATCCCGCGACAGAAATTGGAGGGTTATTTGAGGGGAAGGGCAATCCAGTTGTCGGAAGGGGAAAGTTTCCAGCTTGCGGAGGGGTTTCATCGCGAAGAAGTCACCTGGTAACTAATGCCTGCAGTAGTTAAATTTTCTTTTCACGATGAAAGCCAGAGCACATCCCCACAGAGCTCTGGATCGTGTTGGTGTGAGGAAAAGACGGCAAAGGCCTCTTTTTCCAGCTTTAAAACTGTCGAGTCTCCATGTCCTGGGAAAATCCGGGTATCATCCGGCAAGGTGAAAATTTTAGAGGTAATGGACTCGATGATTTGTTTCAGATTTTCCGGCGATGATGTCTTACCCGGACCTCCCGGGAAAATCGTATCCCCCGCGATTAAATAATCCTCCGCGTAAAAACATAAACTTCCAGGCGTATGGCCCGGCGTATGAAACACCTTCAGTTCAACCTTTCCAAAGGATAATGCCTCGCCCCCCTTAAGGAGGATGTCGGGTTTAAGCGGAAGTTGTGTCGCATCTTCTGGATGAGCGGCAACAGGAATCGCCAGCTCTGCCTTTAAGGCCTTGAGGGCCCCTGTATGATCGAAATGGTTATGGGTGATCAACAGATATCGGGGGTTTGTTTCTTTCAATCGTTCCTGGATAACAGAGGCCTCCGCCGGTGCGTCTACTACTACACTATCCCCGGTCCTGGCACAAATCAGGATATAACTGTTCGTGCCGTACGGTCCCAGACTGAGGTTTTCAATCTGAATATCCTCATCTTTAGCTACAAGTCCCATTTTCTTTCCTCCACTCCATATTATCTAATCCTTTGGCCTCCAGATACAGTCTTCTCCGTCAAGCACCTCGTCTAATTCTTCCCCTAATGCCTCGGCCGTCGTGAAAAGGATTCCGTAGAGGCCCATTTCACGGGCCGCCTTCACGTTTTCATAGGTATCATCAATAAATACCGCTTCCTCAGGTTCCACTACCAGTTTTTTAAGCGTCAACTCGAATGCGGCGGAATCAGGCTTAGCCACGCGTTCATCCCCGGAGCAAAAAACCACATCGAAAAAATCGAGGATCTCCCATTCGGAAAGCCATTCCGCCAGTCCCGGTGGGGAATTGGAGAGCACGGCAAGTTTGAATCGGGCGTGTAACCTCTGAATCAATGCCAGAACGCCTTCGTTAATCGCCTCATCGGCATTATAGCGACGGCGAAATGAATCGATTTCCCTTTTTGTCTTCAGGCCGAGCTCAGGGCCTATCGCTTCCCAATAGGTGTCGAGTGTTTTACTACCCACCAAGGCATCCATCCAGGCCTGACTATCGAACATCAGTTTGTTTATCGTGCCGGCTGGTATTCCCAAATCCTTTTCATAGGTTCTAAATAGGGTGGCTGGTTTCTGAGCGGATATCACCCTCCCGAAATCAAAGATTACGGCTCTTATCATGAATCGAGCCATACCCTCCCCCAAATCCCTTATTGATTCAACTGCCACTTCGGACCATCTAGTGTATCCTCAACAATAACCCTCGCCTTTCCCAGTTCCTCGCCTATTTTATCCGCAAATTCCCATTGTTACATTGTTACTTTATATGAAGGTCCTTGCCAAGTAAAACAGAGAAAGTAACCGCATCCCTGACTATTGTCCCGGATCCTGATTCTTGACTGCCATCTATTTCTATCATTTTCCTCCCCATTTCATACCTGTAAGGCACTTTTCTTCTATTTTACCCTAATTTCTGGAAAACGCCCTACTTTTTTCCGCTCCTTGACAATCGTTCCCGATATGTGTATATTAGGAACATTATTTTAAGGAGGGACATCATGCCTAAGACGCGCTTTAATATCAGCCTTGACCAGGATCTAGTGGATTTTGCCAAGGTATACGCTAAAGAGAACCGAACAACAGTGGCCGAGGTTATTACTCAATTTCTGCTCGCACTCAAACGGCAAGCACAAGGAGATAGCATGGAGATCATACTTTCCAACCCTGATTTCCACAAAGCACTAATCGACGTACAGTCCAGGCTCCGCGATGGCACAGCCAGATGGCACACCTTTGAGGAAGTTTTCGGCGACTGATGAAAGCAGAATTTGAAAAGGCATTCCTGAAAGGCGTCAGGAAACATGCCAGTATAAAGAAGCAGATCGAAAAGAAAGTTCGCCAGATTATGGAGCACCCAGTTGAGTTCGGTGAACCTTTAAAGGGCAACTTGAGAGGCTTTTACTCTTGCCCGGTCAAACGCAACTTCACAATAATCTACTTGTATTGTGCTGCATGCCGAAAAAAAGGAGACGCTGAATTTGTTGCCTGTTCCGATTGTTCCGCAACATCTGACGAAACTATTAAGTTTGTACTGCTGGGACCCCATGATGAAGTGTACAGCATTAAGTAAACGTCTCGGAATTTCTATCCCGCCAGGGGCGAAGAATAAAGGAATTTTTCCTTATCCGGAAATTCCATGACAAATTACAATTTTGCCTTGCCCATTGAACCGTCTCAGTTGTATAATTTTTCCAAATACTTAAAAATGACATTGTTTTCAACACTAAACTGCATGTGTTTTTTTGGCTAATGAAAGAACGGCTTTGAGTCGCAGAGTCTTTCGTGGAGGTAAATTATGAATCTACACGATATTTTAGCAGATATTCACGCACTTGAAGAAGATCTTTTGGTCTTTGAGCACAAGTATGGACTACGTTCAGAGACCTTTTATGCTGCGTATGTAAGCGGTGAAGAGCCTGAAAACGAAAGTTGGGTTTTAGATTTTGGTGAGTGGGCCAGTGTGTACAAAACCTGGCTCGCGCGTCAGACCGATTATCGTAACGAAGTTCAAAAGCTTCAGCTACAATCACCGAGTCTAACAGGATTAATCCGGGTAGCCGTATGAACAACCCGTTACGCACCACTGAATACTATGAGTTATTCTTATACACTCTTAGGGAAAAGTTCTCATCAGTACATCATTCCACGATAACATTCGTTCGAAAAGGTACGTCACTTGCACGAGTGGCAGGCGAGTTGTTCTTTGATCACGAAATAAGGCTAATTGTTCGTGAACGGATATTGTATCATCAGTTACCCGTCATCATAGACTGGTATGGTTATGAGGTTTTGCAGGGTGACAAAAAATTGTACTGGTATGACTCACAACCGCACCCGGAAGATTCAGGTTTACAAAGCAGCCATCCTCATCACAAGCACATTCACCCGGATATAAAACATCATCGTATAACTGCTCCAGAGCTTAACTTTACAAGGCCCAACCTGCACCTATACTCATTCGGGAAATCGAAGCTTTCATAAAAGGAATAAAGAGTAAGACTGAACAATCTTAGCTTGTCTACGTCCTATCGGTCTTTTCATTGTTCCAAAGATCCATTTTCAATATTATCAGCCAATAAAATTACTGATAGAGGTACACTCATGAAAATGAGGTGAATAGGGGGCAGGCCCTTTATCCCTTATTGACATTTCATTCTTGGTACTCTGTCCCCTTTTCTTTCGTTGTAGGGTCCAGGTCCTGATGGAAAAGACTGCCAAGGGCTGGATTTTTTTCGAAATTGATACTGACAAATGAGGAAAAGGTCCTTCCCAGTTTTTCGACTGCATAGGATTTTCCAGTCTGTCGCGCACCGCGCAGCAGCAAGGGTTTTCGGTGCCTTGCTTTGGCCCATTGAATGAGATAATTATCCAGATCACGTTCCGTGCTTGGCAGAATCATTGAGGATATGATAAAAGTCAAGGTAAATCAGTCCGATAAACAGATATTTGAGAGGAAATTCAGAACAGCAACCAGATAAATATCAGGGTATTTTCAAGCTAAAACCGTGGGATATCCTTCCGTAAAATAGTCAACAGTATTAACCAACGGAAAGTAAAGGCAAGGAGTCTTCTTTGCTACTGGGCCGCCAGAGATGTAGGTATGTCGCTGAGAGAGTTGGAAGGACGATTGGAAATGAGCCGGCCTGGAGTCGGGTTTTCCGTTGAAAGAGGAGAGGCGATTACGAACGAAAATGGATATTAATTAATAGAATAGGTTTCTTAATTTCTTATCAGCGTCCCGCTTTCCGATCGTTGCCTTAGTTGCCTTTTTGAGATTTATTCTTTCTTGAGATTTAGAGGGCATTTTTGTTCATTCGATTTTGTTACATCAATTTTCTACTTTTAAAGTTCTTAAAGAACGTGTGAAGCTCCACCCGCATAGCGGGTGGCCTCAGGAGGGCCCCTGAAAGGGGCCACGGGTCTAATCAAAATTAAATTCCATTTGGTCTTTGTCTAACTTCTCCTCATTCCGAATGTATTCCCGAACCTCCTTCTCGTCCAAACCTACTGTACTTACAAAATAGCCCCGGATCCAAAAACTCTTAGAGCCTTTTGCCTTAGTTCGGAA
>JAKLQB010000615.1 GCA_022013615.1 Desulfobacterales bacterium
ATAGCTCAAATCCCTCCGAAAACATTTTGATATCCTTATCATGGCACGACTTTTTGTAAATCCCAATGTCCAGTTTACACGCCATCAAAATGAGTAATAAATGTATGCCAGACATAATCTCAAAGGTTTTTTTTAGAGAAAAGTTTTTTCACACGCTTCCAGAAACAATTATGTTGGCCGCAATAGTATATCTTTCAATATTTCCCCTATCATGCACTTCAAATAGGAATATAATTCATAAGGCACCCGGCCAAGTGCCGATTGTATTCATATATACGGGACAATTTAGGACAGTCTGCCTCAGCGGTGATTTCAATGGATGGTCTCCCAATGCTCACTGTCTTAAGCGAAATGGGGATACATGGCAAATCAAGCTTTTCCTCTCTCCGGGCCGGTATAAGTATGCGTTCCTTGTAGATGGCACCCACTGGATACCCGACCCCGAAGCCTATTTAGAGGAGGATGACGGATTCGGAATGAAAAACTCTTTGCTGATCGTCGAGTAATGTGTGACCATACGGATTGTTGAGCCGTATATATATAGAGAGGAGTGTATAGAGCAACTCCACAGTCCGGCCTCAGGGGGTAATCATATTTCATGAGCAATAGTGAGGAGAACGCGATTATCTCCAGTATCCTGGCCGGCGACGCTGATGCCTTTGCTATATTGGTAAAACGCTACCAAAAACCCGTATTCAATCTTATGATCCGCATAACATCGTGTGAGGAAGATGCATTTGATCTTACCCAGGACACTTTTATACGGGCGTATGAGAAACTGGATAGGTTCAAACCCTCTGGCCGTTTTTTCACCTGGTTATACACCATTGGCATAAATTTGGGCCGGGATTTTTTGCGAAAAAGAAAAACAGGCAAAACTAAGGCAGAAGAATTGTACGAATCTCAGAAGAGTCTCTCAATGGAGTCAGAACATGGGGAATCCTTGATAGAGAGACTTGATGCAGGGCTGGTAAAAGAGGCGCTCCAAGAGCTTTCATTGGACTACCGGGAGGCGATTATTCTCCGTTTTCACGAGGGCATGTCCATGAGCGAGGTGGCTCGGGCCCTTGGGATTTCAATCAGTGGGGCCAAAATGAGGGTTCACCGTGGTTTACTAAAACTTCGAGGATTGCTTACAACAGGGGAACATAATGCAAGATAAAAACGAATTTGACAATCACTCCAGTATTGATATGAAAATCGATCCCTCAAAAGACCTGGGCAAGGATTTGCGACGCATTGCTGGGATGGTAGCAAATATCCCTGATGTGGAGCCGCCTGATAAGTTGATTGAGTCGGTCATGGCACGGATTCAGCCCAAAAAGATAGTATGGTGGAGAAGGATATTACGCCAGCTTCAGATCCCGTTTTATGTCACCCCGCTCAAAGTTGTGCCATTCGGTGCTTCTGCTGCGGCTTTGATAATTGTGGCGCTTATCTTTCTTGGCAGGACTCCGGACGTAAAGGACACGGCCCAGACCTTAATGGGGGCAAAAAAATTGCAGGCGGCTGTAACGTTTACTTTGAATATGCCTGACGCATCCAATGTGGAGGTGATAGGATCGTTTAATCAGTGGACACCCAATGGATTTCGGATGGATTGGGACGAAAGGCGTGGCTTATGGGTGCTTTCCGTTCCACTTGAAAGGGGAAGATACGAATACGCTTTTCTGGTGGACGGTAAAACTATATTGCCAGATCCTAAGGCATTTATGCAGCAGGACGACGGTTTCGGAAACAAGAATTCTATTTTAATCATTGAAAGGAATAACGGCCATGAGACTAGGATTTAGGCGGGGCGCTTTGTTTTTGCTGTTATGCCTCCTGGTACCTTTCTTTATCTTTTCACCAGCTTCGGCCGAGGATGCAACAGATGTGACAGCCGCTGTTAAGCGAGCCAGAGATTCCGGTGTTCCCGAAAATGTGCTAAGCCAAATGCTGGCCTTTGGTTACAAATATAACCTAAAAGCTGTTGAAATGGCCAATTTCGTAAACATAACCAGGGAGGCAAAAGAAGAAAATCTCCCTATAGGCCCTCTTGTGAGTAAGATAGAAGAGGGGCTTGGTAAACGTATCCATGCTGGGATTATTGAGCGAGTCCTTAGACAACAACTTTCCCAATACCGCTTCACTCGCAGGGTTGCATATAAAACAATGAGTCGGTGGAGTATACCTACACAAAGTCTGGAATCCGGGGAACTGGTAAGGCTGAGTAAAACTCTGTCAATGGGGATTTCAAGGCAGGAAATGGAAGGATTCTTTGCACGTGCCCCTCAAGCACCGATCGCGGAAATCGTAAATGCACTCGAATTAATGGCCGCCCTCAAGCAGTCCCATCTGCAAACAGAAATGTCAGAGGAAATTGTCTTCACCGGTCTTAAAAAAGGCTTTTTTTCAAAAACCGCATGGAACCTGCCATTGATGGTCAGTGCTGCGAAAAGCAAAAAAGTACCCGACGAAAAGATCAAGGCTGCCGCTATTGAGGTGGTAAGCGGGAAAAAAAGCGTCCTTAAGGCACACGCTGAGCTTGGCCTTGATCCCCGCGATTTGGTGCGCGGGCCTCAGTTTTCGGGTTCTCCTTCAGAAAGCACTGGCAAAGGAGAAGGAACAGGCCACGGAGCAGGCGATTCAGATGGAATGGGCAGCGGGAGTGGAGATGCCGACGGAATGGGCGGTGGGTCAGGCGGGCCTAGCGGATCGGGCGGTGGAGTAGGCAGTCATTAAAACTATTCTTAACAAGGCAGTATTGTAAGTATTTCCTGTTAAGATGCATAAATGGGTTATTGATAAAAATTTATTTGACAAGTGATAGGTATTATTTTATCTTTCAATGGAAAATGATTCTCTATTAATATTGAATATCTAAATCCAGTTAAAAGCGCTTGGCTGGGGGAAATCTCCACTCCGAGCTGGACACAAGGCCATGGCAGATCCTAAAACTCGCCTCAATCAGATGGTTACTAAGTTAAGAGAACAAGACTATCGGATCACCCCGCAGCGGTTTGCCGTGCTCAAGATTCTCGCCGGTAACAAGGGGCATCCCGGCGTGGAACAGATATATGAGCAGGTGAGGAAGGATTTTCCTACGACAAGTTTAGCCACTGTTTACAAAACGTTAACGCTTATGAAGGAGATAGGGGAGGTATTGGAAATCGGCTTCGCCGAAGGCAGCAACCGCTATGATGGAAATAAACCATACCCTCACCCGCATTTGATTTGTGTTAAATGCAAGGAAATTATTGATCCAGACCTTGCCACCTTAAGCAATATGACCAAAGAATTGCAACAAGATACAGGTTTTCGTATTTTAAACCACCGTCTTGATTTTTTTGGCATCTGTCCCGGCTGCCAGGAGAAAAAGTAGGTTTACATTGGTAAATTTTTTTGGCCCTTAATAAATAATTATTAATTAATATTTTTAATGCCTATCTACTTAGCTCCTAATATTATACTATAAGCAGATGTAACTCATTGATAACTTATGGGTTAATCGGCAAAACGAGGTTTTTGAATAACTTAAAATATTTCTCTTCGAGGAAATCCCACATTTATACTTGGCGATGACAAGTTTTACAAATGCTATGTGAAGATATTGCGATAACATTTTGAAATTACAGAACTAAGTAGATAGGCATTTGGATAATTTATAAT
>JAKLQB010000616.1 GCA_022013615.1 Desulfobacterales bacterium
AGACTAATTTTAGAAGAAGCAAATAACTGCCCCCACCGCGACAAAGAGGCTGAAGAGCCTTTGGTGAGGGTTATTTCCCACGGCGATTTTTCTATCGGCTTGAGGGCATACGTCTGGGTACCGGAAGTGGATGACTTCTGGCTGGCCAGATTCTGGCTCTTAGAACATGTCAAGAAACGCTTCGACAAGGAGGGAGTGGAGATACCGTTCCCATATCGTACCATGGTCTACAAGAAGGACCTGCCCCCTCCGCGCAGGGAGGAGGTTGTTGCTTGACAAGGAAAAGATTGACGGTGATGAACTGAAAGCCCTCAAAGATTATTTTTAGGGTAGTAGCTTTCAAAAAACCGCTTTTCTGCGTCGGCAGTGCCAATTAATATCATCTCGTCATTTTCCTCAAGAGGAATTGATGGGTCGGGGTTGATATTTAGCTTGTCCTGTATGTTAATGGCTATAACACTGCAACCGGTTTGTTTCCGGAGCTGGTTTTCAGCAAGGGATTTGCCAACAAGAGACGGGTGTACTGGCGCACGAAAAACATTCAGCCCTTCCTCAAACATCAATACCTCATCCGGTTTCAAGAGATTAATTATTGTGTTGGCCCCCATGGAAGCATAAGACATAACCAGGTCAGCTCCCGCACTATGTAATTTGGACATATTTCTATCCAGGTTTGCCCTGCTGATAATCTGGAGGTCGGGTCGTAATCGCCGGCAATAAATGGTGAGATAAATATTCATAGCGTCATTATGTGTGGTAATTATGACGGACGGCGCCTCCCGTATGCCAGCCTTGTACAGGGTATTGATATCCGCAGCATCGCCATGAATATACTTTTCATTGGTTTCAATCAATTTCGGATTCTTCTCCACAACCATATAAGCAACCTGACTCTTTTCCAGGGCCTCTGCTGCAGCACGCCCGACACGGCCTCCACCCAATATCAGGACAGGGGCATTGGTTGTGTGATAGATGCGATAAAGGCAGAAGATCTCATCATATTTATTTAGCTGTTCAGCAGAACCGGCCAGCAGAAGGACGGTTGTGGAATTGATTCGAGTCTGGGGCTGGGGGATTTCAAATCTGCCTCTCTCCCAGATACCGACGACTGTCATGCCGGTTTTCTCCCGTAACTTGCTTTCAATAAGGGTTTTTCCTTCGAGAGGTGTGCGCATTGCAGGGGCCTCAGCAATAAGAAGCTTATCGAATCTTCCAATGACATTCGCCCCCATGCTCACCCCAAGCGTTCTTCGGGCCAAAGATTTCCCGAGTATCTTCATGAATTGAAAGACGTGAGTACTGCCTGCGAGCTGAAGAATGTCAATGGAATCATCCGCATCAGCATTGGTAATGATGGGTACTTTTTCTGATATCTCCCTTACCGTAAAAGCTATGTTTGTATTCATCATATCATCATTGTTGGCAACCACCAGGGCAGCGTTTTGTATACGAAGGCGTTTATATGTTTCCGGATCACCCGGATCACCCACTACAACTTTGTAGTTCAAGTCATAAAGCTCTAATGCGCGCTGCAAATCCGTTGCGATAATGGCATATTCGTAATTATATTGATTCAATTTTTCAACAAGATTTATTGTAATAGGGTCAAAGTTTGTAAGAATCACATGGTTCGATGTATTCTCAGGCAATTCACGCGGTGCTCTCGCTCTTGATTGGGCCTCGAGCCATGGGGCATAAAAGAACTGTATGAAGGTAAAAGGGAGCATGACGAGCAAAAAAATAATCCCGGACATAAGTACAATAATTGTAAAGACTTTGCCTAAATCGCTTGTAAAAGTGATATCACCGAAGCCAAGGGTGGACATCACAGTAAGAGTCCAATAGAAACCTGTAACCCAGCTAAATTCTCTATCTTCAAAAACCATTATGAAATGAAACAGAATACTGTATATTATGACAATAGCCGTTAAGGCCAAAAGAAACCTGAACAGGAGCTTGAAGTTCCTCTTTGTTGTCCTGCTTCGAACAAAGTAAATTACCTGGGCGGGAATAAATTTCACTAAAAATAGCCTCTCCTGCTGCTTTAGAAGAATTCTAACATTTAAATGACATCTTTTGTGTCTTTCCTGCCCGTCTACGGGACAGGATCTTCATATAGAGCAAGGTTCTGAAAATTCATTCAGATTGGAATCCGTTGCTCGGATCTCAGTCTCCCAATTCCGAGGTTTAAAAAGCGCTCTTCTCAAACCTCTTCTTTAAAATGATCTATCTGGCTCTCCAGACCAACCACCTGATCCACCGGCAATACGAAAGCGATGCCTGTGCCGGGTTTTTCAAACTGGCCTGCCCTGTAGATTGCCTTCATGACCGCTTCCACCAGATGTTCCCCTATCAGAAACATGACCAAATCTGTCTGTGCCTCAAGGATCAGCCCAAAAAAGCTCTTTGCCTCATGGATGCCCGTGCCGCGCCCAGGAATAATCGTGGCGCCGGTGGCGCCGGCCTCCTTTGCGGCATCCACGATACAATCGGTCACATCGGTCTTCACGGTCGAAATGATTACTTTAAATTTCATTCTATCTCTCCCTCCTGGACTTCAAACGTATTCTTGCCCACCATCCAACAAACTGAACATAACCCATCACCGTTATCATTGGAAACAAACTTGCGAAGGCGATCAGGCCAAACCCGTCCAGGGCCGGGTTGCGCCCAGGGATGGTTGTAGAAAGCCCGAGGCCCAAAGCCGCAACTAATGGAACCGTCACGGTAGACGTGGTCACCCCTCCAGAATCGTAGGCAAGCGGGATAATTTCTTTTGGTGCAAAGATGGTCTGGATCACCACGATAATGTATCCGCCCACTATATACAGGAAGAGAGGGGTTCCGGTAACGATCCTGAAAGTCCCCAGTGCAATTCCTATGGCCACCCCAAACGCTACGGCAAGACGCAATCCCCATTGGCTGATGGTCCCCCGGGAGACCTGGTTTGCCTTGTAGGCAACTGCAATGAGTGCAGGTTCTGCTATGGTGGTGGCAAAACCGACCAACGCGCCAAATACATAAATCCAGCCGTAAGCCCACCAATCCGGTCTTTGGGGTGCTGTTTCTGATCCGAAGACAAACTCAGGGGCTGAGAGCTGTTTGGCCATGATCTTTCCCAGCGGGAAAAGCGCTTTCTCCAGTCCCACGAGGAACAGGGTCAGCCCTATCAAAACAAATACGAAGCCTACGACGATGCGCTGCCAGTGGGGGATGGGCTGGCGCAGTACGATGAGTTGAAAGCCCAGCATAAGCGCCAGCACGGGGAAAACATCCCTGCACGTTGCCACAAACGTCTGTCCAATTTCAAGCAGCATATATATCTACCAGAAGGTCTTTACGCCAAAAACTACCATGCCAAACCCCATAACAAAAATCATGGGAAGGACGGAAGCAAAAGCAATAAGGCCAAAACCATCCACAAGTGGATTACGGCCCCGGATAGAGGAGGCAAGGCCGACTCCCAGGGCGGTTACGAGGGGCACCGTGATCGTGGAGGTGGTCACGCCTCCCGAGTCATAGGCAATGCCCACGATTTCTTTCGGGGCTATCATGGTCATAGCCATCACAATGACATAACCGCCGATAATGAGATAATGAAGGGGCCATCCGCGAAGAATCCGAATTATGCCTATGCTGATAGCCAGACCTACGGAAACCGCCACTGTGAGGCGCAACCCCAGTGCGTAGGATATCCGGGTCTGTTCGTCAG
>JAKLQB010000617.1 GCA_022013615.1 Desulfobacterales bacterium
AAGTCAGACATGCAGGGGAAAAATGTTACCAGCATTACCCAGGCCAAATGCATCCTCCGCGCGATAACCGGCAACCTTGACGTAATCGGAGGCGACATGCTTGCAGGACCCTGTGAAAAGGCCAATTACGGCCCTGCCCTTGAGCACATGGACATGCTGCCCCCGGAACAGAGAAAAAAGCAACTCGGTGCGAACAGGCACAAGCTCTGGGGCTATCCGGGATATGAATTGATTCATCAGGTTGCAAAACCTTACTGGTACGGAAAGGGGCTCACTTCCGGTTTCCTCCCCGCTTGCCATGAGCCGGACATATGGACGGCCATACTTGAAGGCAGGCCATACCCGGTCAAGGGATTGATTTGCGGCGCCTGTAATCCACTGGTCGCTTATCCCAACACCAAAAGGATCTACAAGGCATTGAAAAGCTCAAACCTCGAACTTTTCGTGACCGCTGAGCAGTGGCTGACGCCCACGGCAATGCTTGCCGACTATGTATTCCCCATTACCAATTGGCTGGAACACCCCCAGATGTGCACGCAGACCTTCCAGGGGCACGGCAATATCGCTTCTATTGGGGAAAGGGTGGTTGAGCCCTTATATGAGCGCAGGACCGATTATGAATTCTATCAAGGACTGGGATTGAGATTGGGGCAGGGGGATTACTGGCGTGAGGCGCTCGAAAAAGAATGGGACTGGTGTTTGGAACCTTTACTCAATGAACTTAACATGGAATCGGCACAGGAATTTGCAAAGAATCAACGCTGGTGGATACCTCCGGTCGTGGAAAAGAGATACGAGACAATCGACCCGGAAACAGGAAAACCAAAGGGATTCGCCACGCCAACCGGGAAGGTTGAGCTTTATTCCACTATACTCGAACAATTGGGATACGATCCACTGCCCCGCTATGAAGAGCCTCCGGAAACACCCGTGAGCCAGCCGGAACTGGCCAAGAAGTACCCGTTTATTCTTATAACCGGCTCCCGATTTCGACCTATGCACCACTCAGAGCACAGACAGATACGCTCGCTTCGCAGGCTTTATCCCTACCCGACCGTTGAAATCAATCCGGATACGGCCCGGAGGCTGGGCATTGGTGAAGGAGACTGGGTTGTCATAGAAACCCCGAGGGGTAAGATTAAACAAAAAGCAAAGCTCACTTCAAGGATTCATCGGAGGGTGATTGAGGCTCAGCATGGGTGGTGGTTTCCCGAGGAGATTGCTGAAGATCCCGTGCTCTACAGGGTCTTCGAATCGAATGTCAATGTGCTCACATCAGATGATGAGGAGTATTGCGATTCCCCTACAGGGGCAGTTACTTTTGGCCCCCTGCTGTGCAAGGTTTACCCGCTCAAAAAGTATGCTTAATATGCACGTACAGAAAAACATTTTGGGGCTCTGCTCATAACGCGATCACTTTGCCGTCTTCTGCATACTCAACATCAAGGCTGTCAAGCCGGCCAAGCATGTCTTTGCTCATATGCGTGAGGACGATCCGCTTACAACCAAGTTCTTTCCGCCGGTCTTAAGCTGGCTAACGTACGCGGGCTAAGCCGCCTCCAAGAAACTGTGAATAGTTAATGGTCTTTTTCCCTACAGGCACTCTTCTTCAGGCGGCTCTTTGATTGATCAAGACGGAATAAGTCACTGATGTTTGTTGTCCTGTTTGAGGGCTGAAATAGCTGAAATCTGGGATTGGATGTCCCCTTTGAAATGGTTCAAATCTTGGATAATGGCGTCGAGCTGTATTTCCCAGACTTTTCCCAGGTTAGCTTTGAGGGAATCAATGATTTTCTGTGTTGATCGTTTCAGGAGTCCCCTGTATCGGCGATAAAACCGTAATCCAAGGAAAAGGTTGAGCAGGGCGTAGCTTACCAGGGCGGCAAGCCCTTTTGTGCTGAAAAGGGTGTGAATACCGGATAGAAAAAGTTGTATGATGTTAGTCCCTCCAGGCGCGTTCAAGACGTCTCGCCAGGCTGTCTCGCCTCCTATGGCCAGCAGGAAAAAAGCCAGAAGCAACAGGTATGAAATGAACTGCCAAATCCTGAATCCCAAATAAGAGGGCAGGGCAGGAGCAGCCAAGCGCAATTCAACCACGTGGAAAAAGCGTTCTCCCAGTTCCTCGAATACTTTCGGAACGTCCAGAATCTCCCGGAGCCGCTCCTGAAAGGAGGAAGGCAGGTTCTGGCGAAGTATACGTTGATTGATCCGGTTCTCAAGCCATTCCAACCGCCTTTGAAAGGAAATCTTGATTGCCTCCGGAGGTGTAAAATAAGAAGGATCAGACGGTGTGGTATTTTGTTCTGTGGTCCGTTTTTTCCATTCCTGAAAGAGTAGAGCAAGAGCGTAGCCAGGGCCCACAAGGACGGAGGGGTCGCGTTGAAGGGACAAAACATCCTGCTTGATATATTTCCCCAGCCACAGGTCTATGGCTCCCTGACCCGCTTTTATCCATTGGGAGCGCTGTTCTTCAACATCTTTTATTGAGTTCTCAAGAATTCGATCAAAAACCTCCAGATTCAGCACTTCCTTTTTAAAAGCGCTGATAAGGTTTTGGACTTCAACATCCAAATTACCTGCCTTGATTGCAGTTATCTGTTTGATGTCCCGCTGCTGGAAAATTTCGTGCCTGAAAGCCGTAAGCTGATTCCACGGAGGGAGTTGATCGGAATCCAGGGCCCCTTGAGCAGAAATGGCAAAGAGAAGTGGTTCTCGAATACCATTTCCTTTAATATGTTCTTGAAACCGGGTCGTCACACGCGCAAGTCGCTCATAGCCGTTTTCAAGGTTTTCGCCCTGAAAGAGAAGGTCTGCCTTGTTCAGTACAAAATAAAAATTCTGGCTTGCCTTAGGAACCATCCGGAGAAATTGATAAAAGCGCCCGTCCGCGTATTTTTCCGGGGATGTGACCCAGATCAAAACGTCGAGGTGTTCTAAAAAGTTGAGGACATATTCGCGATGTTCTCCCATCAGACTGTCAAAATCAGGCAGGTCGCAGAGGAGGATCTGTTTGATATCCTCGGCTTCGTGTGTGATTTCTCGCAAGGGAAGGTCGGTGGAAACAAGTGGGGATGGCGGGCTTGCCCCCACGTGCCTGTAAACAAGTGCCTGTTCAGTGTGGGGGCGACGATGGCTGGCCGAGGCAATCTTAGCACCTGCGAGGGCATTCATTAGGGTCGATTTCCCCACTCCGGTTCCGCCGAGGAGTCCGATTGTTAGGTAGCTGCTTTGTATGGAAGAAAGTTTTTCTAAAAGCTTCCCTGCTTCCTCACGGAGAGACTGGGTTTCTTCACCGGTTAGTGAAAAAAAGGCCCGTTGCTCCAAGGCACCCACGATTTGATCAAGCTCCTTTTGCAATGATCGAACTAAATGCTTCATTTAAGTAAACCTCGCAGCGCTTCCAGGTCATCCAGAGGTGTTATCTGGGCCTTGATACAATGTTCATAGCGGTCACGTTGTTGACGCACCACGGAAACAAGCCCTTCTTGATAGCGCTTAGCCAATTCCTTCGCCACCTTTTTAATTTCATGATATGCGAAGAGTTCCACAGCTCCCTTGGTTACAAAAGGAGCAATGGCTGCATCCAGGACAGCATCCAGGACTGTGAACCCTCCGCCTACCACGGTCTCAAAAGACAGAATAAGAATTCCCCAGAGGATCGACGTTGAGTAAATACCCCATTCTTTAGTTTTAGGGATGCCCTGGGAAAGCTTATCGAATGTCCCTTCAAGCCAGGCCGCCATTTGATCCTGTTCTTCCCAGGCACGTCGCTTTATTTCTTTATCGTTCATCAACACATCAGGTTCCCGCAGTTTTACGAAGAGACGTGTAGTTTCGTCTGAGGGCGACAATTTTTCAAGGACCAAGCGATTGAATTTCAAGATGGACATCTGGACGGGTGTAAGATCGATCCTCTCGCGGACTTTTAAAAGTCCCTGTTTTTGGAGTTCCAGATCCCCTTTACTGCGGAATCCAAGGAGTCTGAATGGAGTTAAAAGGAGTTCTTTAACAAATCTACGGGGTTTTGCAAGAACATCGTATTTTGTGAAGAGTTTTCTGATTTCTGTCTGGAGATATCCCCGGCTTTCCGCTGTAAAACGTTCTTTTTGCTCCTTAATGAGTTCCTGAGAAACCTTTTGATACAAGGCATCGAGCTGATCTAACCATTGTTGTGCGGCCAGTTCCTCCTTTTCCATAAGTTCTATCACCCTGCTAACCTGTAATCTCAGGTCCGCGCCACGCCTTAAATGCTGTTTTTCCTGGAATTCGCCAATCTTTTCTGCAGAAAATTCACCGGAAAGATGGTTGACGAAATCACGGAATGCGGCGTGTTCAGATATCCATTGAAAGGGGTTAGAAGGAGCAAAGGGAATGTGCCACATTAGCTGCTTTCTGAGCGAAATTCCCTGGCTCTCAAGTGTGCTTGTTACTTCTTCAATAGCAAACTCGTCCTGAGCCTTATTGAGGATGAAAAAATAAGGTTTTTTTTCCTGACTTATCCTTCGAAGCAGTTGAAAAGGTATCTCGTCTGCGTATTTTTCCTGGCTTGTTACAAAGATGGCGGCATCTGAGAGAAGATAAAGATCCTGGGCAATCTGCCGGTTCACTGCCTCGACGCTGTCCAGGTCCGGGGTATCAACCACAACAAGGTGCGCCCATTCCTTTCGATCGTGTTGTAAGATTAGAAGATGACCGGGCTGACCGCTAGCGGCCTCGGAGATAAAGTCCTCAGAAGGCTGGCGTTCTATTTGAATGGAGCTAAAGGGGAATCCGTTTTCGATAGGGCAGTCCCTGTGGGCGAATACAATTGGACCGCAGGTCTTTGGTCTTTCTACCCCTGTTTCACTCAGAGGCATTCCACAAAAGGCGTTGAACAGTGTTGATTTGCCCGTTCCCGTACCTCCAACAAAGACTAACCACAGATAAGGCATCGATTGCTTATAAGAGAATATGGCAAGTCTTTTTGGAAGCTCTTCTGCAAGCCTGTATATTTCGCCTGCTCCAGGGGTGATCCCTGGGCATTTTATTTTATTACTCAGAGGCCATTCGCTTCTTAGAGATTCTCTGTTCGTCACTTCGGTTTTCGCAGTTGAATTCATTGAGGAGTCCATATCCGGCCAGAGGTTCATTATTGCTTTGCTCCCATACCCTTTGATGCTGGAAATAAAGGACAGGCGCGAAAATTTTCAATCATATTAGTAAATTCTCAACTCATTGGCAAGAAAAGTGAATCAAGGGGCACAAAGAATCTTGATTGCCCTTGGCAAAAGTGATGTGGTAAGATAAAATTTATTACATCATTTGCAATGAGAGGGTAAGCATGGCATTTAAACGTGTGGGCAAATTCCTCTGTATCTTTCTCATTACACTTTCCCTTGGCTGCGCAGCGGGAATTTCCCCCAAGGTGCGCTCCCAGGTGACCTATGCCGGTACTTTTTCGGACGTTCAAAAAGCCCCAGATGAATACATTGGAAAAATCGTTATATTCGGGGGCAAAATCCTCAATAACCAGGCCTCCCCATCAGCCTCTGAACTTACAGTCCTTCACCTGCGCATTGACAGTCGGGATCGGCCCAAGGACGGCGGCCAGTCCGAGGGCCGCTACTTAATCCAGTCCGATCAGTTTCTCGATCCGGCCATTTATAAGAAGGAAGCATTGTTGACGGTGGCCGGAAGAATCACCGGGGGTGAAGTGAGGGCTATCGGCGGATTTGACTACGTCCATCCAAAGTTGAAGGCAATTGAGATTAAACTCTGGCCCGAGGCTGACCGCATTTATCCGAGATTTCATATTGGCATTGGGGTCGGAAAAACGTTTTAGGTAACAATTCAGCTATCTTCAGACAGGATAAACAGGAATGACAGGATAATTATACTCATTTTGTTGATCCTTTTGTAAAGTCCCTTACTATGATTGCGTACCTGTCCATAGGATACTTTGTATTTTACAGGGTTAATAGAGAAGAGCTACAAGTTGCCGTAATGCGTGCATACGGAAAAGAGAGGATCGCTTAAAAGCTCCATGCGGAGCGCTTGATGGGAAGAATAAGCAAACTTATTCTTCTAAATCAAGATCTCCACATTGGTTCCGATAAATCGTTATCGGAATCGCTCTATGCGGTGCTTTTAAGCGACCATCAGAGTTTAAGTCCGCAAAATCGTGAGAACCTGCGTGAGATTGATGCCTCCTTCATGTTGAGAAAGAAGGTTTTGATTAGCAGGATTGATATCACGTTAATCCCGTAATCCTGTCAACTATTTTTCCCGGTGAACTAATACCGTTTTAAGGGCACCCGAATTATGAGATGCAAACAAGACTGGCGCAAAAGCGGGCAAATGATCGCCTCTTTGCTTCTCCTGCTACTGATTTACAGCAGTCTGACGGCCTGTGCTCCGGCTCTGTCTAAACAATTTCGGGAGAAGGCCTTGCCACCTGTTTCCTTCAATGAACTCCTTAGTGACCCAAATACTCATAGGGGCAGAAATGTAATTCTGGGAGGCTATATCCTCGAAGTAAAAAACGAGTCGGATGGCAGCCGGCTCACCATCCTCCAGGCACCACTTGATTTTCAAAACAGACCCCACTCACGTGACAAATCCAAAGGCCGGTTCCTGGCGCGGACAGACAAATTTATTGATCCGGAAATTTACAAAAAAGAGCGGAAACTTACCGTTGGAGGTATTGTTGCCGGGGTTTCGGCACAACCATTAGGAGACCGTATATATCGTTATCCGGTTATAGAGGTCGAGGAATTGTACCTATGGGCTGAGGAGACACGACAGGACTGGCCGTACGATCCCTATTACGATCCCTACTGGGACCACTGGGGCTTTCCATGGTATCCTTATCACCGCTCAATAAGACCTTATCATCGGTAGTGACGGTCTCTTCCCTCAGCATTTTCACGCCAACTACCAATCCGCTCACTTCTTGAAGCTCAAATCCAGATTCATTTGTGCAGCCAATTCCTTTAGCTCAGAAATCTCTATAACATCTAACCCTACCCCAAATACCGTTTCCATATGGCGTTTTACTGCCTCACGCATTTCATGCATGGACAATTGATGCGACAGTTCATGCTCCATTGATGTCATGCTGATGCCCTTAAGACCGCAGGGATTTATCCACTCAAAAGGATCCAGCGAAACATTGACGTTGAATGCAATGCCGTGGAAACTAACCCCCCTGCGAACCGTAATGCCAATGCTCCCCAGTTTTTTATTTGCGATCCACACGCCCCTGTTCATGGGGTTCCTCTCAGCCACAACCCCCCAGTCCTTAGCAGCGCGGATCATAACCTCTTCAAGAGCCGTAACATAATCCAGGACCCGCAACCCTGAGTCTCTCAGGTCGATAATGGGGTACACAACAAGTTGGCCTGGCCCGTGATATGTAATGTCACCGCCTCTTTCAACATGAATCACTGAAATCCCTGTCTTTTCCAGAAAACCCTCGGACACTGTCAGGTTGTCAAGTCCGCCCCTGCGGCCAAGCGTAAAAACCGGGGGGTGCTCCAGGAACAGTACAACATTTGTATCGATGATTTGATCTTTTCGCGCAGAAACGAGTTTATGCTGAAGATCCCAAGCTTCCATATACTCAGTAATGGGAAGGTCCACGCACAGCCATTCCTTGATGCCTTTCTTATCGTTCAAGGCGGGTTCGAAATTATTGGAATTGGTTTTCAATGGAGCAACCTTAATAAATTGACGATTTTCGATTGACTATTGA
>JAKLQB010000618.1 GCA_022013615.1 Desulfobacterales bacterium
CGCACGCCGTAAACCTCCTGGCACTCAGGGCAGTAGCCGCTCCCCAGCTCCTTTTCGTCAATTGTGAGGTGGCAATGTCGGCAGCGGATCTTTTTTACCTGCTTTTCTATGAGGACAAGTTTTTTATGTCTGCATGTTGTCATAAATATTAGGATACAGGATTGCATTTTTGATCGCAACCCATCCGACAACCAGTTCCATAGCTTCCCAAATGCCTCGACCATCCTTGGCCAGTAAACAGAAACAAGGTGTCAGGCCTTAACAATTTAATATAAATACGAAAGCGATTTAAACTACAATCATGTGAAGGCCATTAAGGATAGAATACCCTGGTGCTTTATACCATGAATGACAACCGCTTGGTTTATTCAACAGAAAAAGGCCGAATCTGCCCTGAATGCGGTAAGCCGGTTTCCGCATGCTCCTGCAAAAAAAAGAAGGCTGTTAAAGCCGATAAGCAGCCAACCGGCTATCCCAACGACGGCACCATCAGGATACAACGGGAAGTCAAAGGGCGCAAAGGTAAAACTGTCACAGCCATCTTCGGTGTCCCGCTTGAAAATGAAAAACTACAGAAATTTGCCAAAACATTAAAGTGTCGCTGTGGTGCCGGTGGATCCGTTAAGGACGGAGTTATTGTAATCCAGGGGGATCACCGGCAAACACTATTGGATGAGATCAAGAAACACGGATACACCGCAAAGCTCGCCGGCGGTTAAAATGCGAAAAGGGGTCAAAGCTACGCTTGACTCTTGCGCGAAAAGAAGACTGAGAAAAGAGATATCACATAACCTGAATTCAACTCATAAGTCCAACACACTATAGTGGTGAAGGGATGAGTTTACTACATCATGTGAGCGCCCGAGGAATCGGGCAGGGAGAAACTTTTGATATGAGGGAGGACCCCATCACCTGGAACCGAATGGATCGGAATACCAGAAGAAACCTTTTTTTGTCCCTCGCCAGTGGCCTGTTGTTGGGCCTTCCCTGGTATGTTTCACCTTTGCTTTTTCTCATTTTCATCGCCTGGGTGCCCCTTTTACTGCTGGAGGAGGAAACCCGGGATCACGCAAACTCCTACGCCATATTCAACTACGCCTTTGTCAGTTTCCTGCTGTGGAATATCCTGGGAACCTGGTGGGTTACCCAGGCCCAATTTGTGGGTGCCATCCTCATCATTCTCGTAAATTCACTGCTGCAGGCTCTCGTTTTCTGGCTGGCAAGCCGTATCCGGACCATCCTGAGAATTCCCTTGTTGTTCCCTTTTCTGCTCATTTGGATGGGGTACGAGCATCTTCATCTATCCTGGGACCTGGCCTGGCCCTGGCTCAATCTGGGTAATGCACTGGCCACAGCACCAGAACTCATCCAATGGTACGAGTTTACCGGTGTCCGTGGTGGGACGCTCTGGATAATACTGACCAACTTTGCGCTTTTGAGGGTGTATTATACATATCGGAAAAAAGGCCCGGGTGCTATTGTTCCGGTTGGCGCAACAACACTGATGCTCCTTCTTATCCCCATCTTTGGATCCTATCTTATTTTCCAAAACTTTAAAGAGGAAGGAGAAACAGTAAATATAGCTCTGATTCAGCCCAACCTGGATCCATATACGGAAAAATTTGACCCGGAAAATCATGCTCAACACGTGGAGGAGTTTTTCAGGACGGCTGATGCTATTGTCGATGCCGAGACCCAATACCTGTTTGGCCCTGAAACCCTTATTGTTGAACAGATTGACGAGAGAGAACCTTCAGCATCAATCTACTACCGGAATTTGTTGGAATTCCGGAAAAAGTATCCAAAGCTGAATATTCTCATAGGCGTACACAGCTACCAGAAACTCAGCAATAAAGACATACCTCCGGGAAGTCGTTTCAATCGTGAGAAAAATTTTTACTACGAGGCCTTTAATACGGCGCTTTTTCTACCGCCAGGTTCTGCATCTGCACCCCAGTTTTACCACAAAACCAAGTTAGTACCCCTATTCGAGCGCATGCCCTTTGTACAATATCTGGGCTTTTTGGGGAAATACTCCCTGGAGCTTGGCGGATACACCGGCACCTACAGTCCTCGTCAGGAGAGCACTGCTTTTGTATTGCCTGACGCTTCGATTACTATATTGCCGATTGTCTGCTTTGAATCCATATTCGGCCCCTACTGCTCCCGAAACCTGCCAAAAGAAAAGGGCTTTATCTGCATGATCACCAACGACGGATGGTGGAAAAATACGCCTGGCTATCTACACCACTTCAATTTCAGCCCGGTTCGTGCCATCGAAAACCGGCGAGATTTTGTTCGAGTTGCCAATACAGGGATTTCTGCTCTTATTAATGCCAAAGGCATGGTTATCGCCAGGACTCCCTGGTGGGAAAAAACGACCCTCAAAGGAAAGATTCACCTTCGCCGGGGGCAAACTTTTTTCGCTCGACATGGAGATTATCTGGGCCGGATTTCTTTGGTATTAGGGGGATTTCTGGTTTTATACGGAGGGATTCGAAAGCTGAAAAAGCCTCGGGACGTCCCCATTATGCCCCTCAAATAATCTGATGACGCTGCTTGAGAGACAGAAATAGACTGTGTAGCCCCAGAAAAAATGTAATACTCAACTTTTCACGAGCTTCCCTCAATTCACTGATTTGGAGAATAAATAGTGGGGTATAACTGTCAATATCTTCCGTTTATTTATTATCTCTTTGTGGTAAGTCTGGTCTTTTCAGGAGATACCCATGCCCTTGAATCTGATTTCAGTGGGCAATTATCCGGCTGGACTATTGAATCCAGGAATCAGGATAGATGGGAGAACAATACAGGTTTAAGGTATATTCCCCAGTTAAACCTTACCCACTCCCTTGACGAGGACGCCTTCATCGACACTGAAATTTCAATAAATGGTTTTTTAACAAACGATGAAAATAGTGACGGGAAACATGGTGATATTGATATCTATCGATTGTGGATCCGTTACGCATCACCCCAGTTTGAGATAAGGGCCGGGCTGCAAAAGATTAATTTTGGATCTGCCGTACTTTTGAGACCGCTAATGTGGTTTGACCGTATGGATCCTCGCGACCCTCTCCAGTTGACAGAGGGTGTATATGGTCTATTGGGCAGGTATTATTTTCTTAACAATGCCAATGTGTGGATTTGGGGTCTTTTGGGGAATAATGAGACAAAGGGTTGGGAAAACTTTCCCTCTGAAAAAGATAGTGTGGAGTTTGGAGGCCGGGTGCAATTTCCCCTATACGATGGAGAGATTGCATTCTCATATCATCATCGAGAGGTGGATTTGCAGAATCAGATTTTCCCAGCCCTTTTATCTTCAGAGGGTAGCATTCCTGAAAATCGATTTGGACTGGATGGCAAGTGGGATGTGGGTATCGGCTTGTGGTTTGAAGGCGCCTTGATCCATCAGGATCTGGATATCTCGTCATTACGCTACAAGAGGCTCATTAATGTGGGCATGGATTACACCTTTGATCTGGGTGATGGCCTCAATGTCATCGGGGAATACTTCTCAATAGGAACATCTGAAAATGTCTTTGACTCTGGAGAAGAGATATCTTTCTCAGCCGTCTCAGTGAGTTATCCTTTAGGTCTTCTCGATAATATAACAGCCATGATTTATTACAACTGGGATAATCAAGATTGGTACCGTTTCTTACAATGGCAGCGCAAATACGACAATTGGAGTATTTATCTTATGGGTTTCTGGAACCCTGATGAATTTCAGATTTATCAAAACAGGCAGGGGAACAGTCCTTTCGCTGGAAAAGGGTTGCAACTCATGATTGTTTTCAATCATTAATATTTGGATGACATTGTTCATGTAATCTCGATAGATCCGGAGGATTAAAGCATGGAGAATTCAAAAGTAATCACAATCGAAGGACTAACAAAACAATTTCCAATCGGCGGAGGCCAATTTACGGCCTTAAATGACATTAATCTCGCATTCGAAAAAGGCGAATTTACCGGCATAGTGGGGCCGAGCGGTTCCGGTAAGACGACGCTACTAAACATCATCGGCTCGCTGGACGCTCCCTCAGAGGGCAGGGTAATCGTTCTCGGGCAGTCCATAGGTGAGATGTCTCACAGAGATGCTGCCAAACTGCGCAATGAACATTTCGGATTCATATTCCAGACATACAATCTCCTGCCCGTTTACACTGTTTTTGAAAACGTTGAATTCCCGCTCCTCCTACTCAAGATGCCAACAGTGGAGCGCAGGAAAGCCGTTCTTGATGCCCTTGAATGGGTAGGATTATCCGACAAGGAGAAGTCAAAGCCGGCACAGCTTTCAGGAGGTGAATGCCAGAGGGTGGCCATCGCCCGGGCCATGGTTAAAAAGCCGGAGATCGTTCTCGCCGATGAACCCACAGCCAATCTTGATGCCAAAAATTCACATAATATTCTTCAGACCATGGAAAATCTGAAGGGAGAGCTGGAAACCACGTTCATCTTTGCCACCCATGACGAAAAAGTTATTCAGTACCTGCACAGAAAAATCTCTCTGGAGGACGGTCATGTTGCCAAAGATGAACTCATCAAGAACCGCAATTAAAAGGGAGAAGCTGAAATGATAACTTTTAAATTGGCATATCGCAACCTTGTAGGCGCGGGATTACGAACGTGGCTTAATGTGGGGGTACTGTCCTTCACCTATGTTCTTATCATCTGGCACCAGGGTTTATTCAGCGGCATGTACAGACAGGCTTCCAGGGATTTTATAAAAGACGAAATTGCCGGTGGCCAGTATTGGATCGAAAGATATGATCCCTATGACCCTTTATCACTTGATGAGAGCCATGGAGTCATTCCCGGGCAACTGGATTCCTTAATAGAAAACAGAGAGGCTACACCAATTCTTATCAGACAAGGAACAATATACCCGGAAGGCAGGGTTCAATCTGTTTTAATAAAAGGGATTGATCCAGCTCAGACCATACTGGATATTCCTACTGTCAGACTTAGTCGTGATGCAATTGAATTGCCTGTCATGGTGGGAAAATTGATGGCAAAAAAGAATTCTCTTCAAGTAGGGGATTATTTAACAATACGCTGGAGAGATGTAAACGATACATTTGATGCGGCTGATGGTGAAATCGTTGCCGTCATGAATACGAACGTGCCAACCATGGATGTGGGACAGTTATGGGTACCTCTTAAGAGATTGCAGGAGATGTCGTGCCTTGAAAATGAAGCAACTATGGTCGTAGTGGATCAGGAGATGAGAAAGCATGCCGATTTACCCGGCTGGGGATTCAAGGATCACGATTTTTTGCTGAAGAACATTAACGATGTTATCAAATCAAAGAGAGCCGGCAGCGCCGTCCTGTACGCTATTCTACTGTTCTTATCAATGCTTGCAATTTTTGATACACAGGTTCTTTCTATCTTCAGGCGAAGGAAAGAGATAGGCACCCTGATGGCGCTTGGTATGGTAAGGTCAAAAGTGATAGCCCTTTTCACTCTGGAGGGCATGTTACACGGGATTCTTGGAATAGCCATCGCCGCCCTATATGGCATCCCGGCTCTGATCATTACTGGAAAAACAGGTATACCCCTGCCAAGCACGGCAGAAGAGTACGGGTTTGCGCTCCCGACAAGACTATTTCCCGTCTATTCTACCTGGCTTGTCAGTGGGACGGTGTTAATTGTCATGTTGACGGTCACCATTGTGAGCTACCTTCCGAGTCGTAAAATTTCAGGCCTAAAGCCCACAGAGGCTTTGAAAGGAAAGCTGTCATGATTGAGTTTTTAATCAAAGGTTTAATCAGGGATCGTTCAAGAAGTCTGTTCCCTGCATTAATGGTATGTGCCGGTGCGTTTTTAACCGTGTTACTTTACAGCTATACTAAGGGGGCAATCGGTGACATGGTTGATTCCAGCGCCAGATTCGAAAAAGGTCACATCAAAATCATGACCAGGGCATATCATGAATTGTCAGGTCAGATGCCCAATGATCTTGCGCTATTAGGTACTGATAACCTGATGGATCAACTTAGAAAAGATAGTCCCCATATGATCTGGACACCTCGAATAAAATTTGGGGGATTGATTGATATCCCTGATGAGAACGGTCAGACTCGTTCCCAGGGCCCTGCTTTTGGAATAGGCATAGACCTCCATAGCCCCGACTCTCCTGAAATTGATATCCTGAATCTGAAAAAATCAATTATACAGGGGAGAATGCCGCAGAACAGGAATGAGATTCTTATGAGTGAATCTTTTGCACAGAAACTCGGTTTGAATATTGGTGAAAAAGCTACTATGATTA